>CAUOMQ010000017.1:0-26383 GCA_963456805.1 uncultured Neisseria sp.
TCTTTGAGCTAAGGCGAGGCAACGCCGTACCGGTTTAAAGTTAATCCACTATATCGTCTTTACGGCGTTTGTTTTTCCATCTGAATTATTTTTCCCTTATGTCCGTCAAACCTTTATCTTTAAATTTAATCAACTGCTTTGTGCTGGTGGTGCTGTTTGTCGTCAGCCTGTCGGTGGGCGTCGGCAATTTCCGCTGGGCGGATGTGTTTCACTGGACATTGTCTGACAGCACGGAATTGATGCTGGTCAGCCGCCTGCCGCGCACGTTTGCGATTGTGCTGACGGGGGCTTCGATGGCGGTGGCGGGGATGATTATGCAGATTTTGATGCGCAACCGTTTTGTCGAGCCGTCTATGGTGGGCGCGAGTCAGAGCGCGGCGTTGGGTGTGTTGGTGATGACGCTGATGTTTCCGGCTGCTGGGCTGACGGCGAAAATGTCGGTGGCGGCCGTGGCGGCGTTGGCGGGCATGCTGGTGTTTATGATGCTGATACGCCGTTTGCCGCCGACGGCGCAGTTGATGGTGCCGCTGGTGGGGATTATTTTCGGCGGCGTTATCGAGGCGGTGGCGACGTTTATCGCGTATGAGTTTGAGATGATGCAGATGTTAAGCGTGTGGCAGCAGGGCGATTTTTCGGGCGTGCTGTTGGGGCGTTACGAATTGCTGTGGCTGACGGGCGGCTTGGCGTTGACGGCGTATTTGATTGCCGACCAGCTGACGATTTTGGGCTTGGGCGAAACGGTGAGCGTGAATCTGGGTCTGAACCGGACGGCGGTGTTGTGGGTCGGCTTGGTGATTGTCGCGCTGATTACGTCGCTGGTGTTGGTCACGGTCGGCAATATTCCGTTTATCGGGCTGGTCGTGCCGAACATCATCAGCCGCCTGATGGGCGACAAGCTGCGCCAAAGCCTGCCTGCGGTGGCTTTGCTCGGCGCGTCGCTGGTGCTTTTGTGCGATATTTTGGGGCGCGTGATTGTGTTCCCGTTTGAGATTCCGGTCTCAACCGTGTTCGGTGTGTTGGGTACGGTGTTGTTCTTGTGGATTTTGTTGAGGAAGCCTGCCCATGTCGTCTGAAAACAAGCGTAGCGCGCTTCGCTCAAACAAGGTTGCGTTTATGCAGGGTTCTGCCCGTCCGCTGTGGGTGGCGTTCGTCTTGCTGTTGGCGTGTTGTACGCTATTCCTGACTTTGAACATCCAAGGCGATTGGGATTTTGTGTTGCAGCTGCGGCTGACCAAACTGGCGGCTTTGCTGTTGGTGGCGTACGCGGTCGGAGTTTCGACCCAGCTTTTCCAAACGTTGACGAACAACCCGATCCTTACGCCTTCGATTTTGGGCTTCGATTCGCTGTATGTGTTTTTGCAAACGCTTTTGCTGTTTGCCTTGGGCGGGGTGGGCTATACGTCGCTGCCGCTGACGGGCAAGTTCGGCTTTGAGCTGGTGATGATGATGGGCGGCTCGCTGCTTTTGTTTTACACGCTCATCCGGCAGGGCGGACGCGATTTGTCGCGCATGATTTTAATCGGCGTGATTTTCGGGATTTTGTTCCGCAGCCTCTCTTCGCTGCTGACGCGCATGATTGATCCGGAGGAATTTACGGCGGCGCAGGCGAATATGTTTGCGAACTTCAATACGGTCCACAGCGAGCTTTTAGGAGTGGGCGCACTGATTCTGCTGGCGAGCGTGGTGGTGGTTTGGCGCGAGCGGCACCGTCTGGACGTCCATCTTTTGGGACGCGACCAAACGATTAATTTGGGCATAAACTACACGCGCAATACTTTGTGGCTGCTGCTTTGGATTGCCGCGCTGGTGGCGACGGCGACGGCGGTGGTCGGGCCGGTCAGCTTCTTCGGCCTGCTGGCTGCCGCGCTTGCCAACCATTTTGCCCCGAGCGTGCGCCATAGCGTGCGGCTGCCGATGACGGTGTGCGTCGGCGGCATCCTGTTGGTCGGCGGGCAAACCGTATTCGAACACCTGCTCGGCATGAAGGCGGTGTTGAGCGTAGTGGTTGAATTTGCGGGCGGGCTGGTGTTTTTATATTTGGTACTGAAACACAAGCGATAGGTCGTCTGAAAACTTTCCCAGCCTGAATTCGAATGGCGTAAACCACTATTTCCAAACGGTATATTTCGTTTTGCTCGCCCTTGGATTTGACGGCGTGAATGAAACTAAATATCGGGTTCTTACTCATATTAAGCATCACTATCAAGGTGCGTGCTATGAGTAAAGTGTTGAAATACCGTCCTGATTTGGACGGGATACGGGCATTGGCCGTTTTATCCGTCATCGTATTTCATATTGATCCCCAATGGCTGCCGGGTGGTTTTTTGGGCGTGGATATGTTTTTCGTGTTGTCGGGATATTTGATCACGACCATTATCAGCCGCGAGATTCGCGACGGCAGTTTTTCGTTTCTCGAGTTTTACAAACGCCGCGCCAAACGCATCTTGCCTGTCTTTGCCTGTGTATTGCTTTGCACGACGGTCGTTGCCGCCATTTTCTTTTTGTCTTTCGATTTGCGCCAATACGTCAAATCCGCCGTCTATGCCTTGCTGTTTGCCGCCAACCTGTTCTTTGCCCGCCGCGGCGGCTATTTTGATGCGGATGCGACGGAAAAGCCGTTGCAGCACATTTGGTCGCTGTCGTTGGAAGAACAGTTTTACTTTATTTTCCCCGCGTTGCTGATTTTGTTTTTCCGTCTCAGCAAACGGCGCAATGTGCGGACGTTTATCCTTTTGCTGATTGTCATCAGCCTGTTTTCCGCGCTGTTGCCGACTTTGGGCATGGAGGCGTATTTCCTGCCGCATGTGCGTGCTTATGAGCTGTTGGTCGGTTCGCTTTTTGCCTTTATTCCGCCCGCTGAGCAAAACGATAAAGCCAGTACGCCGCTGTTCGGATGGCTGATGATGGCGGTCATCGCCGCCACGCTGGTGTTGCCCTACGGCGTCCTGCCCGGCGCGGGAAACATCGAACGGCTGCTTTGCTGTCTGGCGGTCGGCGGTTTGATTTATTCGGGCAAATCATTGCAGATGCAGGAAGGTTTCAATACGTCCAAACTGTTGAGCCTCAAGCCGGTGGTGTTTGTCGGGTTGATTTCGTATTCGCTGTATTTGTGGCACTGGGTGGTGTTGGCGCTCATGCGCTACATTTATATGGACGCCCAGCTGCCGCTTGCCGCATCGGCATTGGCTGTCATCATCATGCTGCTGTTGTCGGTATTGTCTTATTATTTTGTGGAAACACCGGCGCGGAAGGCGAAGAATTTTACGACGGCGAAATTCAAATGGAGTATGGCGGCTTATTTCGCGCTGCTGATTCCTGCGGCAACCTACCTGATGACCGCCAAACCCGCCGCGTTTGAAAGCAGTTTGTACAAGGCTGATGAAAGCAAAATTTGCGCGGACACGCTGACCAAAACCGACTGCGCCGTCGGCGCGGCAAACCAAAAACCTGAAGTTTTGGTCATCGGCGATTCGCATGCCGCCCATTTGAGCCCGTTCCTCGACATCGTCGGCAAAAAAGAAGGCTGGTCGGCAGACGTTATCACGTCCAACAGCTGCGCCACCGCGTTCGGATTCGTCCTGCCCGACAGCGACCGCCGCGCCGACCGCTGCAATCCGTACAACAGGTTTATCGAACAAAAAACCAAAGACTATCCTGTCATCATCATTTCGCAACGCTGGTTCCTCCATACCGCCAAACCGGAATTTTTGGAACGGTTCAACACAATGCTGGAGGATTTGGTGAAGGCGGGCAAAAAAGTGTACGTTTTGGCCGATACGCCCATGGACGGGCAGCTGCCGTTGCGGCGTTATTACCTGAGACAAAAGCTCGGCATCGACATCAATTATGTTTCAGAGGATAAAAAGGCAGAAATCCGCGATTCCGCCAAGTCGGAAGACGAAGTCGAAAAAATCGTGAAGCAGCACCGCGGCGTGCAGTGGGTGGACTTTATGCAGTACATCCCCGCGGACAAACTCATAGACGGGCTGCCGGTGTATTTCGATACCAACCACCTCAACCCGTTCGGTTCAAGTAAAATTGCCGAAATGTTTATCAACGATAAACGCACCCTGTTGAAATAAGCACAAAGGTCGTCTGAAAACAGATTCAGACGACCTCTTTAAAGCAAAAGGATACCGTATGACTCAAGAACACTTTCCCGAATTTTTCGAGCAAGCCCCGACGCTGACCGTCCAAGACGCGCTCGCCGAATTTCTCGGCGCGGCAGAGGAGGGCATCATGCAGTATCGCTACGCCGATGCCGTCCGCCTGTGCGGACACTCCTGCCCCACCGTCGCAGGCGCGTACCTCATGACGCTTAAAGGCCTGAAAGCACTTTACGGCAGCGACCTGCCGCAGCGCGGCGGAATCGAAGCCGCCATGCAGGGTGCGCGCGACGAAGGCACGGTCGGCGTTACCGCATCCGTCGTCCAACTCTTAACCGGCGCCGCTCCCGAAACCGGCTTCGGCGGCGTCGGCCCGCAAGGACGTTTCGCCCGCCGCAACCTGTTGAGTTTCGATGCCGACATCGAAGGCACGCTGACCCTGCGCCGCAAAGACAACGGCAAAACCGTCGCCGTCAGCCTCAACGCCGCCATGCAGCCCTTCGCCCCCGAAATGCGCGACATCATGCCCAAAGCCGTCAGCGGCACCGCCACCGCAGAAGAACTCAAACGTTTCGGCGAACTCTGGCAGGCGCGTGTCAAAGCCTTCTTGATTGATTTGGCAGACAATCCCCAATTCGTCATCGTTCGCGAAATCTGAAGCCCATCCTTTTCAGACGACCTCTCATGTTCGGAGGTCGTCTGAAAACAAATCCACACATCACACCCATCATGATTACCATCCGCAACGTCAGCTTCCACATCGGCGGCAACCCCATCCTCAACAACGTCAGCCTCGACATCCCCGAAGGCGGCATCACCGCGCTCATCGGTCCCAACGGCGCCGGCAAATCCACGCTCCTCTCCTTCATGGCGCGCCTCCGCCCGCTGGAACAGGGCAGCATCAGCTACGCCGGCAAAGATGTTTCGACCACGCCCACCGCCGAGCTGGCAAAAACGCTCTCCATCCTGACCCAAGAAAACAGCGTCATGAGCCGCATCACCGTGCGCGACCTGCTCATGTTCGGGCGTTACCCCTACCACCAAGGCAGGCCGACCCCCGAAGACCTCGCCATCGTCGAAAACGCACTTTCCGAGTTCAAACTGGACAGCTTCGCCAACCGCTACCTGACCGAACTCTCCGGCGGACAACGCCAACGCGCCATGATTGCCATGGTCTTCTGCCAAAGCACCGATTACGTCCTCTTGGACGAACCGCTCAACAACCTCGATATGTACCACGCCCGCGCCCTCATGCAGCTGCTCCAGCGGCTGACCCGCGAACACAAACGCACCACCGTCGTCGTCCTGCACGACATCAACCAAGCCGCCGCCTACGCCGACCACGTCGTCGCCATGAAAAACGGACAAGTCGCCATGACTGGCGCGCCGAACGACATCTTTACCGCTGAAAATATTAAAGATTTGTTTGATATGGATGTGGACGTATTGGACTATCAGGGCAAGAAGCTGGTTATCCATCACGTTTGAGGTGCGGATATGGAAAAGGTCGTCTGAAAAGTTTTCAGACGACCTTTTGCTATATCCATCTTATTTGAGCAGCTAGGCAGATTGAGGGTGCATCAAGTTTAAACTGGTAGGGTGTTGCCCTCACTTCAGCTCGCGGAGAGGCATTTTCTAAAGTGTTGAAGCACCTTAAAAAATCGGTTTCGTACTATCTGTACTGTCTGCGGCTTCGTCGCCTTGTCCTGATTTAAACTTAAGCCCTATACCGTGTTCCGTTTATAGGAATTTGGCGGCAAGGTATCCGGCAGCCACCAAGCCGAACATGGCAAGAATGCCCAATACGCTGATCAGGATGTAAGTGTTCTTTTTGGATTGCAAAGCAGCCAATTGGGGATCTTCACCCAATTCTTGGCGGAGTTTGCTTTCCAGTTCCGAACGGATTTGTTTGCGCAGGAGTTTTTCTTCACGCTCTTTTTCGATTTGCAGCTTATGGGCGATTTCCGCTTGTTTTTTATGCTCAAACGCCACCCGTTCCTGCCATTCGATGCGCTTGCGCTGGATGATTTGCTCGGTTGCGCTGGCAAGGTGGAAATGGCAGACGGGACATTCCGCCGCCTCGTGATCCTCAATCAGGGTCAAACATACGGGACACTGGCGGATTTCAGGAGCCGCTTCTTCCTGTTCTTCACCGCTGAGATCCAGCTCCAATTCCATCGATTGGCGGACGATGACATCCAATCCCAAATAATTGAAATATTGTTGGGCATTTTCACGTTCGTCTTGGGTGCAGTTCTCGGCAATAATGGCTTGCGGACGTTCGGCAAGCGCTTGAACCAAATCTTCGGCTTCTTTTTCCGGCAGATTATCGTACAAGCAGGCGTTGATGCGCTCGCGATCGACATCCGGCGGATAAGAAACATAAACGTCGTAAAGTTTATCTTGTTTCTTCATTGTGATCCCATGAGATATAAAATCCTGCTTTGTTATTTGAAGGCAGGTATTTAGTGTCGGTTTTGTTATAAAGTATAGATTATTATTCGTCTATTTGTCTTAACCGAAGGATAAAGGGTATTTTATTCGGCTGAAATAGTATAAATGCCCGATTCTGACCGATTATAGTATATTAATGAATATTACCAAATGGAACTATGAATTATAAGATAGATGTTATTGCTTTGAAAGCATATCAATCTAAAAGGCCGCCTGAGTGAACAGACGGCCTTTTTTAGAAAACGGCGTATTAGACGGAAAATGAAGAACCGCAACCGCAAGTGGTCTCCGCATTCGGATTGCGGATAACGAATTGGGAACCTTGCAGGCTTTCGGTGTAGTCGATTTCCGCGCCGACCAAATATTGATAGCTCATCGGATCGACCAAGAAAGTCAGCCCGTTTTTTTGGATTTCAAAATCGTCATCGTTTTTGATTTCGTCAAAGGTAAATCCGTATTGGAAGCCTGAGCAGCCGCCACCGTTGACGAATACGCGCAGTTTCAAGTCGGGATTGTTTTCTTCGGCAATTAAATCAGCTACTTTAGTGCAGCAGCTTTCTGTAAAAATGATAGGGCTTTCGTCTGACATGATGTGATTCCTTTTATATAAATATTGCCAGTATTGTCGCGCAAACGGATTCTTGAAGCAAGAAGAGGGTGTTGCGGGTCGGGCGGCAATATCTGTCAACCGCTTACATGGCTGCAATCTCGAAAAATTTCAATAGGCAGGCGGACAGCCTTTACACCGTCTGTCCTGTTAAAAAAGAGGAAAACATGAATTCAGGTCGTCTGAATACAACGCAGATCAGATAATCCGTCCAAACCATTCCACGCGGCCGATGATGGCAACATCTTCGGTCATTTTGTTTAAATCGATTTCAAAGGCCGGATAGGCTTCGTTGGCGGAGATGACGTTGACGATGCCGCCGGGTATGACTTGCAGCCGTTTCACCAAAAGATTTTCATTGATACGCAGAACATATAACCCATCGCGCGGAGTGGTTTCGCTGCGGTTGATGAGGATGGTATCCCCGTCGTTCAGGACGCCTTCCATAGAATCGCCTTTGACGGAAATGACCGACAGGTTTTTGGTGTCGCGGGTAACGTAGTTTTCAATCCAGTAACGGCGGAATGCCATGGTAAACATGGGTTTTTCATCGCCGACAAGCTGTCCGTGTCCTGCGGCGGCATGGATGTCGTAGCGCGGGACGAAGATAAATTCGTCAATATCGACCGGATTGCCCAAAGTATCGTAAGCGGTGGCTTTGGGCGGCTCGGTATTGGGAAACGGCTCTCCTTCTCCCGTCAGAAGCCAGTCTATGCTGCATCCTTTGAGCTGTTTGATTTTTTTCAGGGTTTCGGATTTGGGTAATCCGCCCTCGTTCCAGATGCGGCTGAAGCCGGCAATGGTCATATCGATATCGGCTGCGATTTTGGCTTGTCGTGCTTCATCTTTCCATAGAAAAGCCAGTCTGTCTTTAAAGGTATCCATGTTGTTCCTTTGGTTTAAGTGTGATTTTTAATACACTTTGAATGATTAATGTGTATTTTACCTTAGTTTTTATCAAATTGTAAGAAAAATATTAGTCAAGCTAAGAAAAAGTATTGCTGCTTTTGTTTTTTCTGAGTATTATGTGCTTATTGTTAGATTAATCGAATAATTTCGGTTCAAAAATACTTTTATTTTTAATTTGTATCTCAGTTTTGATGCTTTATTCTGATTAATCTGATTTTTTAGACTGAATTATGTTTTATTTGAATGTGTTTTAGATTTTGTTGGAGGCTGTGAAAATGACTCGTTATCGTAAAAATGCTTGGTTGGTTCTGACTGCTTTTGTATTGGGTTTTTTGGCGTTTCCTTTCAGTTATTCGCAAGCGCATCAATCTGATATCAGCGTTTCGGCACAAGAGTGCGAGCAGTTGAATAATTTGGTTTTGGAAAATATGAACGGGCAGCAGCAAGTATTTGCGCGCGAGTGTGATACGGTTGAGGCTTCGCATGATTGGGAGCAGCAGTACGGCAATTTGAATGAAGAAGAATTGGTTGCCGGTATTGTGTATGAGTGAGTGGCTGTGAGGCTGCTGTTATGAAGCTCTAAATCTGGAGGCGGGGAATTTTTGAGTTTGTATAGTGGATTAACTTTAAACCATTACGGCGTTGCCTCGCCTTAGCTCAAAGAGAACGATTCTCTAAGGTGCTGAAGCACCAAGTGAATCGGTTCCGTACTATCTGTACTGTCTGCGGCTTCGTCGCCTTGTCCTGATTTAAAGTTAATCCACTATATAATGGACGGGCAGGGTAGGCATGCGCCATGTGGTTAAAGCTCGCCGACTAGAAATTCTTTAGATTTGTGATTTGGAAGGCATTTGCTATTGTGGTTGTTGATGAGGGTCGTCTGAAAACGGCGTGAGTGGTTTTCAGACGACCCCTTTAGATGGATGAAAATCCCGCTTGTTCGGAATGACTGTATACATCAGGGGAGTAGCGGGGCGTTTTGCAGACCGAGTTGTTCGTCAAAACCGAACATGATGTTCATGTTTTGAATGGCTTGTCCTGCTGCGCCTTTCACTAAATTATCGATGACGGACAAGGCAATCCAAACGTCGGATTGCGGCGCTTGCTGGATGCTGATGCGGCACAAATTGGCTCCGCGGACGCTGCGTGTTTCGGGTGTGGAACCGGCAGGAAGGATGTCGACAAAGGGGCTGTCCCGATAGTATTCGCGAAGTATCTCTTCAGGATGGCAACCGTCCTCAAGATGCAGGTAAAGGGTTGCGTGCATACCGCGTATCATGGGTGTGAGGTGCGGAGTGAAGACAAAACCATCGGCAATGTCTGCCTGCAATGTTCGGATGGTTTGTTTGATTTCGGGAAGGTGGCGGTGTCCGCCGATACCGTATGCTTTGAAATTGTCGCCCGCTTCGCAGAGGAGTGAACCGATGTTGCCCTTGCGCCCTGCGCCGGAGACGCCGGATTTGCAGTCGGCAATCAATGGCATGTGTGCTTTCAGACGACCTTGTTGCAACAAAGGCAATAAGGGCAGTGAAACGCAGGTGGGATAGCAACCGGGGTTGGCGACGATGCGTGCGTTGGCAATGGCGTCGCGGTTCATTTCGCTTAATCCGTATACGGCTTGCGGGATAATATCGGGGCTGGCGTGGCGCATGCCGTACCATTGTTCCCATGTCGGGATGTCTTGGATGCGGAAGTCGGCGGATAGGTCGACGATACGGACGTTTTGGTTCAGAAGCGCGGGTGCTTCTTTCATGGCGACGCCGTTGGGCGTGGCAAAGAACACGACGTCACATTGATCCAGTCGGGCTTGATCCGGCGTTTGGAAGGTTAAGTCATAAATGCCGCGCAAACTGGGAAAGTAATCGGCAATGGCAATGCCTGCTTCGCTCCTGCTGGTAATGGCGGTTACTTCGACATTGGGGTGCGTGCTGAGCAGGCGGAGCAGTTCTACGCCGGTGTAGCCTGTTGCGCCGACGATGCCGGCTTTGATTTTTTGATTCATGATTTCTCCGTTGGGTGGACTTTAAATATGGAGGTTTAGTTTAATGGGATGGGGGTCGTCTGAAAAGGGGAAGGGGGTAATACGGCATGCTCTCATGATTGACCGTGTGGAAATCAGTATTCGTCTGACGGTATCCCTTAGTCTTTAGAAACGCTGATGGTGTGTTTGACGTGTTTTAAATTCGCTACGATGGTAAACGTCATTATCACCAGCAAAGCCCACGAACTCCATTTGCTGATGTGTACCGATGCCCATGCACCGATTTGGTTGGGATAACGCCAAACGCCGAACAAAGTCCCTAAGTTTTCCGCCAGCCAAATGAAAAAACCGATGAGGACGAACGCCAGCAGCAGCGGCATTTTTCGGGTAGTGTCATAGGGCGTGTATAAAACAGTTGTCCGTGCATAAAGCCCGAGCGCGAATGCGGCGAGATACCAGCGGTAGTCGCCGAGATAGTGATGAGTGAAAAAATTGACGTAAATTGCCAGCGCGCACAATGTACTCAACCAATACGGCGGATGGCTTTTGATTCTGATATTAAAGAGTCGCCAAGCTTGAATGATGTAGCTGCCGACCGCTGCATACATAAAGCCTGCAAACAGCGGCACGCCGCCGATTTTGGTGTATGCCTCGTCCGGATAGCTCCAAGACTGGATGTCGCCCGATGTTTTGAACCACTCCAAAACAAAGCCCACCAAGTGAAACAGCGTAATCGATTTCACTTCGTCCCACGTTTCCAGCTTGAAATACAGCATCGCAGCCTGCACGGAGACTGCAAAAATCAGCAGCAGGTCATAGCGTGAAATCCCCAGCCAGCCTGTTTTCGGAATCAGGAACATGGCAATGAAAAACAAACCTGCAAACAAACAGGCGCGCGCTTCTTTCAGTCCGAAAAACCAGAATTCGACCGCAAAACGCCGCCAACCGTGCAAATCATCCCGTTTCGGGTGTTCCATCAGCCAAGTATCCAGTTTGCCCAACATATTTTCAGACGACCTTCAAATTTGCAAAGTGACGAAATATAACGGAAATAGGGAAGAGGTGGGATGCGGTATGACGAACGGCAATGTCGGAAGACGGGGCGGCGAGGGGTCGTCTGAAATCGTGTGCGATGTTTAGCATTTTTTGAGTGATAGGATGGGGCAGAACAATGAGCCTGCGGTTTGCCGATTATTTGAGCAGAGTAGGAGAGCAGGGTTTAAGGCAGGTTCGGAATAGGGAGTATCGCACAGTTTGAAACAGCAAACAGCTTTTGCGAATGGCACGCCCTAGATTTTCAGACGACCTTCCCGTATTCCTCCTCCTTCTTCGGGCTGTAAAATTTCTGCTAAAATCAAACGCCTTATCCCTTTCAGACGACATCGCCATGCAAGCACATACATTGGTCTGGTTCCGCCGCAACCTGCGCATACGCGACAACGCCGCGTTGTCCGCCGCCGTGAAGCGGGGATTGCCTGCGGCAGGCGTGTGGGTGGCGCAGGGGTCGTCTGAAATCTCCAATCCGCGTCAGGATTGGTTTCATTATCAGGCGGCGGCGGCTTTGCATGACTCGCTGGCGGCGCGCGGCGTGGCTTTGTATGTGGTGAACCGTGTGGAAGAATTGCCTGCTTTGGCGACGCGGTTGAATGTTCAGACCGTAATTGCAGACGAAGCCTATACGTCGTCTGAAATCGGGCAAGATAACCGCATTTGGCGGATTTTGGATGAACAAGGCGTTGCGTTCGAGCGTGTTAACGACCGTGCCATATTCGCCAAGGCAGACATCATGGGCAGTCACGGCGCGCCTTATACCGATTTTCCGCATTATAAAGAAGCGTGGCTGGCTTTGTTTCGGCAGCGGTTCGGCGGGCAGGAGGTGGGAGGCGGACGCGTTGAAATTTTTCAGACGACCTCTGTTGAAATGCCGTCATTTCCTGCGTGGAACGGGCAGCAGGATATGGTTTCTGCGCAGCGCGGCGGCGAAGATGAAGCAGGCAAACAATGGCGGCATTTTGAAGAAAATATCGGGTTTTATTCGATTATGAAGGATTTTCCCGCCAGAAAAGGCACCAGCCGCTTGAGCGCGTATTTGAGCGCAGGCTGCATTTCGCCGCGCGTGTTGGCGACTGAAGCCGCAGGGCAGGGCGCAGATGCTTGGTTGGACAATTTGATACGGCGCGATTTCTATCAGCAGCTTGCTTACCACCGCGCCCGCATCGAGCCTGAATCTGCTGCCGAATCTGCGCCGTTTTCAGACGACCTGACGGAACGTTGGCGGCAGGGGAAAACAGGTTTCCCGTTTATCGATGCCGCAATGCGCAGCCTGAAATCGAGAGGCTGGCTACATCCCGCCCTGCGTTCCCTGACGGCAGAATTTTTGTGCGGCGTCCTGCATCAGCCGTCCGAACACGGCATCGTTTGGTTCGCCGCGCAGCAAACCGATTTCGACCCCGCCCTGAACGAAGGCAACTGGCAAACCGCTGCCCGCAACGCCCGCCGGCATTCTATCGACATTATCCAAACCGCCCGACGGCTTGATCCCGACGGCACATTCGTCCGCCGCCATATCCCCGAGTTGGCGCATCTGCCCGCCAACCTCGTCCACACCCCGTGGCTCGCCTCGTCTGAAATTGATGCACACGGCTATCCGCCACCCGTCGTTGTTGCGCCCTAGAGCGTGATTATCGCTCGGTAACGGCTACGGGTTTCTCATCAAACGACCTCTTTAAGCGTAAAAATATAGTGGATTAACTTTAAACCAGTACGGTGTTGCCTCGCCTTAGCTCAAAGAGAACGATTCTCTAAGGTGCTGAAGCACCAAGTGAATCGGTTCCGTACTATCTGTACTGTCTGCGGCTTCGTCGCCTTGTCCTGATTTAAATTTAATCCACTATAGCTTGAAGAAGTCCGCCCTTGAAACACTTTTCTCTTTAAATCTCTTATTCTCAAACTTAAAACCGTCCCATGGTGGACAGTTAATTCATTTTTGAAAGGAGCAAGTCAGGTTACCTCAAGGGGTCGTCTGAAAATTGTTTTGTTTATTTTTTCTAGAGCGGATTAATTTTAAAACCAGTCGGGCTTTATCCTGTTTTGATTCGGTATGAACTTAAGTTGTCATAAATATTTGAATGGCAATGGCTTTATTCATTATTTTAAAAAATCGATTGGCACTCAAACCATCGTAATTTTGCCCGCGTTATAACCCGGTTGATAAGCGGTATGAATTTGATATTTAACGGTAGTTACTAATTTATTTATTTTTTGATATGATAAGTAAATTTTTTAAAAAGGTAAAAACTATGAAAGGTATTATCAGGCTGGGAGATGCGACTACTCATGGAGGCGTTGTGGTTCAAGCGTCTTCAGATATGGTCATTGAAGGAAAGCCTGCCGCTCTGGTAGGCGATTTGGTTTCTTGCCCCATACCCGGGCATGGCACCAATCCGATTATCGAAGGCAGTCAATATATGTCGTTTAAAGGGCGCGATGTCGCTGTGGACGGTTGTAAAACTGCATGCGGCTGCGCTTTGATTAGCAGTATGCCGACTGTCGGAAGCGACTAAGGGGAATGGAATCTGCAAGGAGTTAAAGTGCCGGATTGTCGGAAATAAGATACAAAATTGCATAATCCTTTTAGTGTTGCAGGTTTTTAGGGGTACATGCCTGATTCGGGGCAGGTTTGGCAAAAAGCCTTTCATCTTAATAATTCAAAAGTTCTGATATTCAAAATACAGATTAAGTTTTTAGATTTTAAGTTTATTTTTCGGAAGTTATTATGAAGCCAATTTTTACTGGCATAGTGGTTATTATTCTAAGCATCGTCAGTGCAGTCTTACTCTACTTTTTAGGTCATAAATTCGGAATCGATACATCTGCAGCCAAAGCGGTTGTGTGGGCGTGTATCACGGTAGTGACTTCATTAATATTCTTTATCCCTCTGTTGACACGAATGCTTTGGTCAGGCGTGTCTGACAGACATTCCAATTTGAAGCATCTGAATCCCGAAGATTTAAGCGGCGACAGTGCGGAATCTACCCATTTGATCGGCGTGTCGGAACGCTGGGAGCAGTTGAGACATATCCACTTGCTGACCAAGCAATATAAAAAACACCGTAAGCCTTGGATTTTTGTGGTCACTCAAGATACTGCCTTACTGGAAGCCTCTTTGCCGGATATCCGCCGTCAGTTGTGGGTGGAAACCGCATCGGCTATTTGGATTGATGCACAGGCTATGGAGCCTGCAGGCGGTTGGCAATATCTGAGGGGCGTGGGTAAACGTCCTGCCGAAGGCATTGTTTCGCTTCAGGCAAAATCCTCAATTCATGAAAATGCCGCGCAATTGACCGAGTTAATGAAAAAGCTCGGATGGAAGCTGCCGATTAATCAGGTGTATCTGACCAATGAAGCCGATGAAATGCCATCAGCCATCAGCCATGCTTTGAAATATGGTTCGACTGTATCGGCAACGGAGTTGGCGAAAGAATTGGAACAGTTTGCCAACCAGTTGGCACCAGTGGGTACGCAGCTGATTGAGGAAGATTTGCGCCAAACACCTATTGCAAAACTGTCTGCGACGTTGCCCTCTCAAAGTCAGACTTTGGCAGATCATATTGCTGCTGAAAAACGGAGTTTGGGAAAACTGGATACAGTTGCCGGCGTTTCGTTTATTCAAACCAACAATCCCGAGCAATCAGGAGATTTGATTTACCGTGCGTTTAATGATCTGTCTGTTTTGGGTTCAGGTAAAAAACTGCATTTGTCCAAAACGGAAAAAACCTATCTGGCAATGAGTGCCGTAGCCTTGTTGGTCGGTAGTGTGTTTGCAGTGGGTGCGCACAGCAGTTATCAAGATATAGGTCGTCTGAATGCTGATTTGGAAAGTGTTCAGAAGGCAAAATCACGTTCGGAAAAAGTTGCAGCCTTAATCAAACTGCAACAAAGTATTGCCGAAATGGAATCCGGCAGGGATTTCTTGCAATATACAGCCAAGTTCTTGGGCTATGAACATAGAAAAGAGCTGTTGGCTGCCGCGTATCGCAAATACGGGATTTTGGTTAAAGATGTCGTCAGCCGCCCTGCTACCGTATTCTTTGCGAATAAGTTGGATGGTTTGACTATGCTCGAAGGGCAGATTCCGGACGACTTTGAACTGCAAGACAGTTCTTATCAAGACCTGAAAGCATATTTGATGCTGACGTCCCATGTAGAGAAAACCAAAGACAAAAAAGATGCTGAATTCCTGACGAAAAAATTGGTGGAAATGCTGTCGGCACAGAATGTTTCTACCAAGGATGCACAGATTTTGGCCCAATTTTTCGTACCGCGCATGGCTACCCATTCCGGTTGGCTGGAAACGGAGCAACCTGAATTGGTGTCACGAAGCCGTCAGATTCTGGTGGATTGGATCAACCGCGACCAAGGCAGTGAACAGTTATACAAACGTATCGTACAAGGTACGGATGCCAAGCTGAAAACCATCACATTGGCAGAGCTGCTGAATAAGGATTTGAAAGGCATTTGGAATGTCGGCAAACCTTTGCCCCGCGTGTATACAGTCGAAGGCTGGGAGAAATATGTTAAACCTGCTTTGGACCAAGCTGTTAAAGACAGCAAGAATACTGACTGGGTGTTGGGTGGAAACCTGCATCAGGCACCGGTGACGGAAGCTGCGATCAACAGTCTGAAAGAGCGTTATTTCAAAGAATATGCCGCGGCTTGGTATGACATGATGAACAGTATTACATGGCAGCCAAGAACGACCAATTTGGATGCGGTCAATCAGTTCCACGTTTATGCAGATCCTCAGCGTTCTCCATTGGTGGCATTGTTCCATGCTGTGAAAGAAAGCAGCCAGTTGGACAGCAAAAAAATCGACGTAAATCCGGCGGTTGCCGATGCTGCAAAACGTGCGGCGGCAAGACAGCTGTCTTCCCGCTCGCGTAGGGTTGCCGATACGGTATTAAATTCACAGGCAGAAAACATCAACGCCCTGGAAGGTAAAGTCAATGATTATCTGGCAGGACCGTTGGAAGCAGAATTTGAAAACCTGCTGCAATTGATTGACGCGCAAATCAATCCGAAGAGCGATTTGAGCCTGCAACGTTACCTTGAGCGAGTGACGACCATTAAACAACGTTTGATTCAAATGGCGTCTTCTTCCGATACCGGTGGCGTAGCCAGATCGGCCGTTCAAGGAGTCTTGAACGGCGGAGACAATGAATTTCTTGAAGGTATGCAGTATGCACGTTTGATTGAGGCTGGTGTGGGCGACAGATTGCTGCCGTTTGCGCGCAACGTTTTTGTCTTGCCATTTAATTCCGTATGGGATTCGATTGCAGGCGTGGCCCAAAAAGACATCAATAATCTGTGGGCAAGCAATTTTGTTAATCCTATGCAGTCTGAGTTGGGCGGCAGGTATCCGTTTGCCAAATCAGAAACCGAAGTTTCGATTCCCGTATTGGCAAAATACTTGGATATCAACAAAGGCGCATTGAATCAGTTTATAACGACCCAATTGGCAGGTGTTTTGACCAAACAAGGCAATCAATGGATTGTGGCACCGGGAAGCGAATTGAAAGTCAATCCGGGATTGTTGCAACAGCTGAATAAATTGAGTGCGATTTCTGAGGATTTCTTCGTCAACGGAGAAGGTGGTTACAGCTTTGAGCTGAAGCCGACGTCTACTCAGGGAATTGTTCAATTCGACTTGGTTGTTGATGGTCAATCATTGAATTATTTCAACCAACAGACAGAGTGGAAGCCATTCAAATGGCCGGGTGATGTCAGCAATGCCGGTTTGCGTATTTCTTGGGAAACCGAGGCAGAAGGTATGCGTAAAACTCAGGAAATCAGCGGACGTTTCGGTTTCATCCGTATGCTTGAAAAATCCAGGGTTACACCGATTGATGGAAGTACCTATTTGGTCGAGTTCCCACTGGAAAAAGACAAATTGATGCGCTTCTATATGCGGACCAATTCCGGTAAAGGGCCGTTGGGACTGCTGGATCTGAAAAATATCCATCTGCCGAATAAGATTTTTGAGGTTAAATAATGATGACATTACCCCAATGGGTAAAGCCGATACTCGGTGATGAAGGCACATCTATCACCGATAACAATATCCATCGCTGGCAAGAATGGTTGGAGCCTGTTTCTGACGACCATCCTTGCGGCGAGGATGTCGCCTATACAGATGATTTTGAAGCCATCAAGATTGAGTTGGCCAAACTTTCGGGTATGGACTACCGATTGATTTTGGATGCTTCAGAACGCCTGCTGAAGCGTGAATCTAAAGATCTGAGGGTAGCAACCTATTACATTTTTGCCTCGCTGAGAGGCAGAGGCTTGGCAGGTTTTTCAGACGGCTTGGAGATTTTGTGCGGGTTGCTGCAAAAATTCGATCAGTCGCTGTGGCCGAAAAAGCCTGTACAAAAACGTAATGCATTAAATTGGTTGTCCGGCGAAAGGGTGCTGGATACGCTTAAGAACGTGGGATTATCCGATTCTACGGAACTTAAGCGGACATTATCGGCTTTGATGTCGTTGCAACATTACTTTGAGGGATGGGAAGAGGCAGTACGCCCCAGCTTATTTCCATTGTTGCAATATTTTGAAGAGTCATCTGTTCGTTTTTCATCTTCTCCAACAAGTTCAAGTCAAAATCAAGAGACCAGTGCGCCTGTTGAGCAAGTGGCAACGCCGCAAATTCATCAAGAGAGTCGAGGGTCGTCTGAAAGTCTGACTGTCACAAAGGTTAACTCTTCTAAAGCCTTGCTTGACCAAATCAGGATTAATGCTGCCTACTTGAGAGAACAGGATGATGGTTATTGGTCTGCAAACAAGATGATTCGGGCCGTCCGTTGGGGCGGATTGAACGGCATTCCTCCGCATCAAAACGGTCAGACGCGGTTGAAGGCTCCGAGGGTCGATTTATTGGCAAACCTGAATCGTTTGGTTCAGGAGCAGCAATGGCGCGATTTGCTCGATAAAGTGGAAGCGGCTTTTTTGGAAGGTGCTAATCACTATTGGCTGGATTTGCAATATTACGCATGGCAAGGTCAGCAGGCATTGGGTGGTTTATATCTTTCCCAAATTGATTCGTCGCTATTTGAGTTGAAATCCTTATTGACCCGATGCGAAGGCCTGACCGGCTTGAGTTTTGATAACGGATTCCCGTTTGTATCGGCTGATACGCTTAAATGGCTGGAAGAAAAGGTCATGTCGTCCGCGCGCAAGCAGACGAGTAGTCAAGCCATTCAAAAAGCAGTGTTAGCGTCGCCATCTCAGACAGAAAACCAAGAAAGTTACTGGCAACAGGCGCTGTTGAAAACACAAGAACACGGTTTAGACGCTGCATTTGCTTGGTTGGAAACATTACCGGAGTGGCAGACAGGTTCGGGGCAGGTTAAAAAATGGGTGATGATGGCTCGGTTGGCTGTAAGCGCTCAAAAAGAGGACTGGGCAGTGAAACTGTTGGAACAGGCTTCAAAGCAGATGCAAGTGTTGACAGTTAAAGAGTGGGACAGGCATTTTACGTTTGAAGTGTATGGCCTTTGGTATCAACTATTAAGTGAAAACCTTGATAATAAAGATATTGAGGCAGTCGGACAGCTCGAATTTTTACGGACAGAGTTGATGCAGGCAGATGTTGTCCGTGCATTGGAATTAATTTATTAAGCATATATTATGTCAGATCCCACATTACGCTATTATGAAGAAGAGATGCGGTATCTCAAAGAGGCGGGATTAGAGTTTTCAAAAGCCCACCCTGATCGTGCCGCAATGCTGAATTTAGACAGAGTAGGTACGCGCGATCCTTATGTAGAAAGACTGTTTGAAGGCTTTGCTTTTTTGACAGGGAGAATCAGACAAAAATTAGATGATGACTTTCCGGAATTGACGGAGGGGTTGGTCCATATGCTGTGGCCGCATTATCTGAGGATGATTCCTTCCCTGACTGTTTTGGAATTGATTCCGGATAATAAAAAGTTGCAAGGAGGGCAAGTCGTCAAAAAAGGATTGTCCGTTCAGTCCGAACCTATCAATATCAACGATAGATTGACCAGATGCTTGTATCGGACCACTGCTGATGTTGCACTCCAGCCTTTGAGCATATTGCATACATTGTTGGATTATGATGCGAATGGTCAAAGCGTCATCAAATTAACTTTTGGTATCCACCGGCAAATACAGAAAGAAAATTTAGATTTTTCCAAAATCAGGATTTATATTTCCGCTGACGAACCGATTGCCTTCGCATTGCGTCATGCTTTGTTGAATCAGACAGCGCGAATCAGCCTGCATCATGCCGAATTGCCATCTGCCGGCAATATACAGTTTAAGGCAGTCGGATTTGCTGAAGATGAAAGGTTGTGGGAGAAAGTCAATAACAGCTTCAGCGGCTACCAACTATTGCTGGAATATTTTTGTTTCAAACAGAAGTTTTTCTTTATTGATTTAGTGGGCATCGATGCTGGAGCGTGGTCGGAACGTATTAATGAGTTTAGCGTGAATGTGGTTCTTTCCAAGCAATACCCTTCAGAGCTTCGATTCCCTCCTGACTGTTTGAAATTGAACTGCGTGCCTGCCATCAATCTGTTTGATATGGAAGCAGAGCCTATCCGAGTGGATCATAAGGCGTTCGAATATCAGGTGAAGCCGCTGTTACATGAAGGTATGGCTGTTGAAGTTTATTCCGTCGAAGAGGTAGAGGCGGTTAATCATGAAACAGGCAAACGTTACCCCTATATTCCTTTTTCCTCATTCCAGCATCGTGGCGGTTTGATGAAATATGATGCGCCGGAAAGGTATTTCCATACCAAAGTCAAACAAGGCGTATCAGGAAGACATGAAACATTTATCATGCTTGGCGGATTGTTGTGGGATAGAAAAGATATATTGCCTACCGAGACGCTTTCATTGAAGGTGGTCGGGACAAATGGCGCTTTGCCGCGTAAAAGTCTGAGGGAAACCCAGATTCAAGACGACGATATCGCCGAACCAAATGTCAAAATGGTCAGAAACCTTACCACGCCGACATTGTCTTGCTATCCGCCGACAGAGGATAGATTCCAATGGCGCATATTGTCCCATTTGTCGCCCAACTATTTATCACTATTGAATGTCGACAGTTTGAAAGGTGCATTGTCCATTTACGACTGGACTGAAGACGAGCTGAACAAGCGCAGACTGAATGGTATTGTTGATGTCAAACATGAAACAGTACAGAGAATCGAGCGTGGCGCAGTCCACCGCGGAATTCATATTACCGTAACATTTGATTCGACCGCATTTAGCGGTGAGGCGGAAATTTATTTGTTCGGAGAATTATTGAACGAATTTTTTGCAATGTATGCTGATTTGAACCTGTTTACCCGGTTCAGCATTGTTTCTCTGCCATCCGGGAAAACATATACATGGAAAGACAGCAAAACAACTATCACACGGTTTTAGAAACGGCGCACAAAAGCGCCAAAGAAAATAACGACAGGCAAACGCTTCCCTTATGGGAGATTCCTAGAAATAAAGCGCAGCGCGAAAGCGGGTCGTCTGAAATCTTCCAAGAGAAATTGGGGGAGTTTATTGTACGCAATGCGGCAACGATGAATTTCTTCCAATTTTGCCGGGTTCTGGAAACCCTTGCCGAAGGAAGTGAAGAAAAGGCTGTCGAGTCAACCGTAAGATTTAGAAGGGTAAAGTCTTTATCTTTCCCTTCCGGGGAAATTGCCTCGGTTGAATATGACGCAGAAGCCGATCTGCCGACTGTCAGGACGACATTTTTAGGTTTGTACGGTGTCGATGCGGTTTTGCCGGATTACTTCCTGAACGATATTGCGACGCATAAAGACGGCAGTGAAAGCCTGGCGGCATTTTTAGATATTTTTAACCACCGAATCACGACCCTGTTTTTCCAAGCATGGAAAAAATACCGTTATCCGTTTCTGTTTCAACGGGAGGGGCAGGATGACCTATCGCGTTCCCTCTTGCACCTAATCGGGCAAGGCATGGTCAACGGGAAATTCATGCATCCTCTGCTGGATAGCAGGATTTTGGGATTGTTCAGTATTTTTTACCAACGAACCCGAACCAAAGAAGGGATTGTCAGTATCGTCAGATACCTTCTTCCCTTTGCCGACGTAAAAGTAAAAGAGTTCCAGCCGCAGTGGGTCATTTTGGAGAAGGACCGCAAACTGGGGAAAGCCGGTTTGCGGTTAGACGGGGGAAGTGCATCTTTGGGCGGACGGATAAAAGATTACAGTCATTTGGTGCGTATTGAAATTACGCCCGATACATTTGACAACGCGCAGCTTCTGCTGCCAAAGCAGCAATTGCACCAAAAATTGCTCGAATTATTAAAACTCTATTTGGGTCGTCGTTTTGATGCGAGTGTTTACCTGAATATTAAAAAACAATGGATACCCAAAAGCCGTTTGGAAAAAAAACAAATATTGGGGATTAATACCGGTTTAGGTGCGATGCACCAAGACAAACAAATAAAAATAGCGAACTATACTTACTCAAACTAACTTCAAGAAAACGGAAAATCATGAATAAAAAAACCAGAATTACGTCAGTCTGCTCATTAGCCCTTTTATGCGCCATGCTTTCAGGGTGCGGGATTTGGCAAGGCATGAAAGATGGAACGGTTGAAGCAACGAAAAGTGTTTTTTATACCAAACTCAAGATTTTGAAAATCGACCTGATTGCACGAAACGGTTTGAATCAAAACGAGCGCGGGCAGTCGCTGTCGACAGTCGTCCGAGTGTATCAGTTAAAAGACAAGCAAAATTATGAAGTTGCCTCATATCGCGATTTGCTCAATCAAGACAAAACCATCTTGAGCAACGATCTGGCAGAAGGTTACAAGCAATATACCATCCGGCCGGGGGAAACCATCAGCTTTGATGAAACGCTGAATAAAGACACCAAATATGTCGGCGTCGTCGCTTTCTATAACAAAGTAGGGGAAGAGCAGACTTGGAAAATGTTGATTACCAAAAAGCAGCTGACCAATAAAAAACCGGTCGTTATCGAATTGGTGGATAACAAAGTCCTGCTTCAAGAGACGGTCAAGAAAGTCAAATAATGGATGCCGCACTCTATGAGAAACTGACCGGATTTTATTCCGACGGCTTGCCGATAGATGACCTGCCGGGCAGCTTCCAGTTGGTTCGCAGTGTTTTGGACAATATCCAACGCATTCTTAACAGCAGGAGCGGTTCCTTGAAACATCTGCCGGATTATGGGATTCCCGATCTCAGCATGGTTTATAAAAACCTGCCGTCCAGCGCGCATGACTTGCGGTATTTTATGAGAAAAACCTTGTTGAAATACGAGCCGAGATTAAGGAACTTGGATATCCATCTCACTGAATCCAAAGACAATATCATGGTCTTGTGTTATCAGCTGGAATGCGAAATCGAAAACGTGGGTGCGGTAGTAATAGACACTTATTTTATGCCTGAGGGGACGGTTTCCGTTAAACGCAGCCGGACATAAGCTTTCTTTGGTGTGAATAGATTACTTTGAAAATTAAGAAATAAAATATGGTTAAACACATTTTCCTTACTTGCGGCGTGTTGCTTTCAGCAACCGCTCAAACCGCCTTTGCCAAAGAGCTGGAAGGCATGTTGGTCACTCAAAACAATTATGTCCGGATTCGAAGTTGTGATTTGAAAAACAATTACACTTTGCTTCCCGGTAGCGGAAACGGCTATGAAGCTGCAGCGGAAATCATCAGCGTCAGAAAAAATACGCCTGAAAACACACCAATCTATGTCGGATTGAGAGGCAATCTGGAAAACACCAATTTTTTGATTTCAGGCATTGATTTCATCAAAATGGGCGAGAGCTGTCATGTGCCGCATACCGAAACCCCGCCTGCCGAAGTCGTTATTCGAGAGTATCCGCTTAATCAGCAGAAATCAGGTTCGACAGGAGGCAAGCCTGAGTCTAAACAAGACAATGCGAAATTAAAAGCTACGGAGTCCCAACAAGCTAAGGCAGAACAGGACAAACCGGAAGAAACGGCAGGCAAGTCAGAAGAGCCGATTCCTTATCCTGAAGTTACACAGACTAATCAATCGGAAGACGGTAAAAAGTCTGAAGGCAAGTCAAATTCAGACGACCTCGTTAAAGAAAGTGTGAAAACGGAGGATGTCAAACAGACAGATACCGAGAAATCTGGTCGCACAACTGCTGGCTCGGCGACACCGGAAGTATCCAATACAACTGCGCCAACCGAGAAAAAAACCGTAGAAAACAAGGAAATTGATACGTCGGCTAAAGCAGAAGCATCTGAAACGGTAGAAGCACCAACCAAATCAGAAATATCTGAAGTGGTAGAAGTGCCAGCCAAAGCAGAAACGCATGAAACAGTAGAAGCACCAATCCGATTTGAATCACTTGAAAAGGTAGAAACGCTGCCAACCAAGACGGAAATTTCTGCAACCGAAGAAACACCAGCCCAAACGGAGGCGCCTGCAACAGTAGAAACACGGGTAACAACAGAAACTACGTCAACTACTCAAGCTCCGGTAGCGGAAGAAGCTTCGACAAAAGCGGTTGATGTAGAGGAGCAGCCGTCCGTATCTGAGCCTGTGGCTCCCGTGGCTTTGCCGGCAGAAAGTCAACCGGTAGAAACCACTACCGTATCCGAATTGAAGCCTGAAACCGGTAAGCAAGAGACTCCATCGGTAGAGCATGAGCCTTTGGCGCCGCAAGTAGATATCCAACGCGAAGAAACGCATTCTGCACACAACACGCTGTCGGCAACGCCAATGGCTACCGAAACATCTACGTCACAGACAGAGCCTCCTGTTGTGAATGAAGAAACGTCAGTGCAGCCGGTTTATGTCAATAAGGTCATCGTGCATGATGATGACGCATATGAATAAAAGGCAGGCAAGCCCAACAAAATAGCAGAGTCGGTTTGCTGTTTTCCATATAAAAGGTCGTCTGAATTTTTTCAGACGACCTTTTGTTATGAATTGATTTTAGCGATACAACATTTTTTCGTATCCTTGATTAAAGAGAAAAATTTCCTCACGCTTAGGAAGTAAGAAATAAATCGGTTTTATATGAACCTCGTTACCTTTTTAATTTTGAATAATCTGCCCCAGCTGATGAGAAAGAGGGGATAGCGCGGCTGACTTGGTCATATTGATTTTGCGGGTTATGCGGATTTTTTACTTTCAAATGCCGCTATTTGTCAGCGTGTTATTTTGTGTTCGTTCTTTGTCTTTCAGACGACCTCTGATGGTAAATAGGTCGTCTGAAAACAGCTTACCAAGACAGATAGAACATGGCTTTGGCAAAAAATACGATAAACAGCATATGGGAAAACACGACGGCGTGGATGTATTTGGACCAGCCGACGGTCAGGGTGCGCCGTGCCATTTTGACGACGGCGATGGCGAAATGGACGAGGACGCTGACTGCCAACAGGATTTTGAGGGTGAGGAGCGTACCGAATGAGGTGGCAAAGGGTTGGCTCAAAAAGGGCAGGTAGCGGTTGAATACCATGACGATGCCGCTGATGAAAAGCGTAATGACGACGGGCGGCATAACGCGGACGGCGCGGTAGGACATGGCGCGTTCGACTTCGCGGCGTGATTCGCGTGAGACGCGGCCGGTGTGCATGACGGACAAAACCAGCATTTCGAAAAATACGCCGCCGACAAAGGCGATGGCGCAAAAGAGGTGGATGATGTGGGCAATGGCGTAGAGACTCATGACCGTGTTCCGAAGTGGATATTCAGGCGAAATTGTATCATCAGTCGGGCAGTTTCAGACGACCTTTTCCTTATTGTCGGCTCAATAGTCGGTGTCGCTCGGGATGTGCAAAGAAGCCATTTTGTTTATTAGGGCAGTTCGATAGTTAAGGGGCAAAATAGTTTTAAAATCTGGTAATAAAATCGGGTATTTTATTTAACATATCGGTCTATTTTAAAGTTAACCCCCTATACACTATACTGTTGCCACATTTCATGATGATGAAGAGGAAAAGATGAATAAATTATTGTCTCTATTGGCTGTATGTTTGGCGATTGTGCCGTTGTCTGCATGTAAACAGGAGGTTTCGGAGAAACCGGCAGCAAAGCAAGAAAAAGCGGCTTCTGTTGTTATTCGTCCTGAATTGAATTGGGATACCCCTAAATTAACCAGTAATGTTTGGAAAATCAGCAAATCGGGGCAGCCGGATTCTTATTTGGTCGGTACCATCCATATCGGTAAGCCCAATGCCACCTTGTCTCAAGATGCAAAGAATCTGCTGGCATCTGTCGAACAGTTGGTTACCGAGGCCGATATGCTGCCCCAGCTCAATGATGAAGAGATAGCGAAATATCAAGAGTTTATGCAAAAAATTTATAGTCAAGATTCTTTGAAATTCAAGTTGGGCGATAAGAATTTTGAACTGTTGCAACAGGATTTTATGAAAAGTCCGGAGTTGGCTCAGATGGCACCGTACATCGACCACATGCATCCTTGGGCGGTGTTGCTGTTTGCTTTAAGTATTTATCCGCCTGAATACAGCAACCAGACGGGTGTGGATATTTTGCTGTCGAAAGCGGCACAAGAGTCCGGCAAAACACGCCTTGCTTTAGAGGATGTGATGGATTTCTCTCGAATTTTTGCCAGTCAGCCGGAAAAGTTGATGATTAAAATGTTGACATTGAGAACGAATGAAGAGTATGCCGATCGGGAAACCAAACGTCTTTTCAATGCCTATGAGAAAGGAAAGTTCGAGGATTTACCTTTGGTGCAAACTGAATTCGAAAAGGAATTTGCTCAAAAGTATCCCGATACTATTCCCGCTTTATCTTGGGTACGCAGCGATTTGCTGATTAAGCGCAATCAAAGTTGGTTGCCGAAAATCAAAGAGATATCTGCTAAAAAGAAAACGGTGTTTGCCGTAGGCATCATGCACCTGATGTCTGAACAAGGCTTGATTGAGAAGTTGCGCAAGGAGGGTTATCAGGTGACGCCGGAGCCTTCAATCTTGATGTGGTAAAGCGTAAAACGTCGTCTGAAAAAGGTTTCAGACGACGTTTTATAATGAAAAATCCAAAAAACCGACCGCGAGATACAGCGGTCGGTTTGTTTTTGGGCGGGTTGTTGGTATCAAGGGGCAGAAAAGGTCGTCTGAACGCTTGGCGCGCGATTTTTGTTTCAAATATGGCGAGAAACAGGATGGGCGTGATGACTTAGATGGTTTCAGACGACCTTTGCATTGTCGCGACAGGTTTTCCATGTATTTATAGTGGATTAAATTTATAGTCAATTAAAAATAAAATAGTACAATACTCAACTTTGAAGGTTTAACCA
>CAUOMQ010000018.1:0-26052 GCA_963456805.1 uncultured Neisseria sp.
CCCCAAAATCCCCTAAATTCCCACCAAGACATTTAGGGGATTTCTCATGAGCACCTTCTTCCGGCAAACCGCACAAGCCATGATTGCCAAACACATCGACCGAGACCTTCGCAAAAAAGCCCTTCCCCGACAGCCGAAAACCTGTGTTTGGGTTTCGGCTGTCGGGGAAGGGCTTTTTTTGTTTATCAGTCGGTTGAGAGAGACTGTTGTTTGGTATGGACTATTTATTTACCACCTAGAAACGGGTTGATGACTTTTAATCCGGCTGCGGTAAACGGAGTCGTATCTCGGGTAGCTACCGTCATATGGTGGTAACGCGCTATGGCTGCAATATAGCCGTCTGCCGCCGCAACAGTGAATCCTGCCGCCCGCGCTGTTGCACGAACTTCGGCGTAAGCAACGGCAGCTTCGATGTCAAAATCCAAAATACGGTCTGAAAATACAGGTAATACTGTTTCTTCCAGTTTTTCCAACAACAGCCGTTTTTTTCCGCCTTCGGGAAGGATGGCGATGCCGAAACGCAGTTCCGCCACGGTAATGCTGGAAAGATATAGTGTTTCCACCGGTTGTCTGTCCAACCAAGCGATGACGGCAGAATCAGGTTTGGGGCGGAGCGGTTCAGAAATGATATTGGTGTCCAGCAGAATCATTAGAACCGTACCTCAGTTTGCTCTTGCCGTTCTATGTCCAAATCCACGCCTCCTGCTTCCCGGCCGATATCAGATAACAGTGAACCAAGACGGATGCGTTGTTTGGGACGTGCAGCTTGATCCAGTATCAGCCGTATTTCGGCTTCCGTACTCCGACCGGCGGCTAATGCGCGTGCTTTAAGGGCTCGATGGGTCTCTTCGGATAGGTTTCTGACTGTAATGGAAGGCATATCCGTTCCTTTCGAGGTTGTTTGAATACTGTCAAATGCTATCATTTTTGTAAATTGATAGCAAGTGAGGTGTGTATTTCCTATAAACAAAAAAGCCCGGCCGCAGCACCGTTTCCAGTGCTGCGGCCGGGTTATCGTTGCTGTATTGGTTTCTGCAAATATGGTTTGTCGTATGTACGGATTCAAAACTACCGTGTCAATCCGTCATCCCCGTGTTCATGATGCAGGGACGGTTTTTCTGCCGATTGGGTATTGCTGCGTTCCACTGATGTTTCTCCGACAATGGATCGACCGGCTGCCGCAACGGCAAAATCCTGCATAAGCTTCGCTTCCGCTCTATGTCCGCTTTCCGACAATTTTCGTGCCAGATTGCTGAATTGCTCGCTTTCATCAAGTTGATGCTTCAGGTTTTGGGTCAGTTTTTCAGCAGTCATGCCGTTGTTGAGGGCTGTATCAAACTGTTGCTGAGCCTTAGTATCACGCGGCTGAGCGGCGGTTTCTTTGGCCAACCGGCTGATGATACGTGCTTCGGTCTTATGCCCCATTTTGTACAGCTCTTTGGCTATTTTGCCGTACTCATCCACTATCAGTCCGCGGGTGTGCATTATTTTCTTCCAAGACTGATGCGTCGGTCGTTCGTTGTGTTTGACGGCTTCAATCAGTTCTTCAGCCTGTTGCCGGTAGCGGTCCGGTACTTGGCCGCGAGATTTTATGGCACGAAAGACGCCTTTTTCCGGTTTTTGCGTTATTCCTCGATGCTGTCGTCTAGTGGCGGCGCACTGTACACCTTCTTCCCGGAGTTTTTCGGCAAAGCGAACACGCCATTCGAACAGGTCGTTTTTACGCGGATTGAGCCGATCACCGAATTGATTACGCACTAGTACGCATAGGTGGACGTGTGGATGCGGCGGCTCCCCCTCTTTGTCCGACTCGTGATGCAGTGCAAAGGCGTATTTGTGTCCCTCAAATTGCTCGGCAGCAAAGTTTCGGGCGGCATCCAGTACGGCTTGCGGCGGTGTACCTGGCGGCATCGACAGTACGATGTTCAATGCCTCTTTATGCTTGGTGTGTTCGGCAATTCCCAGTCGTTTCCAGTCCTCCACCAAGTCGCGTACTTCCCGTTTACCGTTTAGGCGTTCGCCGTCATTGGTTTCAACCTGTATCTTACCGTTGCGTGATACATAGTCCAAATGGCCGCGTACTCCGGCAATCCCTTTTGAATTACTGCTGAGGCGACGAGGTATTTTTACCATTACTTCGGGGTGCTTGAGAGCGGCGGCCTTGAGGTTGGTTAGGCCACTGCCGGATTTCAACGGTTTTGACGGGCGGCGGCCGTTACCCAAATACAAGCCGCCCCGGTCTTTGGATTTGACGGCACGGGTTTTATAACCTAAAAACCAGTCGTCTATGGGATTGGTCGCCATAGTCTGCCTCCTTATTTTTTACGCCTTCGCTGGGTATGCAGTACCCGCCCGACGCGCTCGGTGTGGTTGTTGATGATTTCGCGCAGTTCAGCGATGTATTGTGATGTCAGAGAGACAGGTTCGCCCGCATTGAGTTTGTGGGCGATTTGGTTGAGATTTCGCCCGATACTCAAAAGTTGGTAATTTGAATGGTGTAATTCGTCCAGCTCGACGGCAGAGAGGATGGGATGGCGGCTGATATGTGTCTGTATGATGTCGCGTATTGCATCGTTGATCGTGCCGCCACGCCTTTTAGCGGCCTCTTCCAAATATGCACGGTCTTTTTCCGGTAGTCGGACGGTAATGCGCTTGTTGCTTTTGGGCGGTGGCAGTGAAACTGGTTCGGGTTCTGCGGCTTGTTCTAATAAAGATTGTGCTGTTTTCTTAAGCAGTAGAGAAATACTATCTTTGCCGTATCGCATGACAGCCAACGCGCGCAATGATGACTGTTCACTTTCGGATAGACCGAACACCCTGATTGGGCTGCTTTTGCCATTTTCATTATTCATACGATTACTCAAAAATAAGGCCGTCTGATGTTCAGACGGCCTTAAAGGGTGAAATTCAATAGTAAAAAGGAGAATCACCGTATCGGATCAAAACCAAGACTATCCGATAACTTGTCCTGCTCCTTGGCAGTTTCAATAATCTGCGACACGTAAAAATTAGCCCGCGCCTTTACTTGCATATCGGGCGGCATGTCGTGTATTGCTTTTTCCATCAGATACTCTTTAAATTGCCGCTTCTGCCTCTCGGGTTGCGTCAAAAAAGTATCCTGCATCAGGTAACGATGTTTGGCGGCGTGTAGCCGTTCTTCAGGAGATGACGGTACCACGTCCCGGATAGTGGGCACTTCCTTAACGCCTGTTTTTTCCAATGCCCCCTCCTGCGCACTGTACAGATGCTCTTTCTCTGCCTTGTGCAGTGTACGGATATGGTTGTAGGTATCGCGGAATTTCTCAAACTGCTCTCTTGGTAGCTCGTTGAGGTAGGCGTAACCGAACTCCTGTTCTTCCGTGTGCCAAATAATTCTTGCTTTATCCACGCCATTGACAAAAAAGCGGTTTGGGAATTCCCTCCATTGGGTAATTTCGCCAGACTCAATCATCGGTTTCAAAAACTCGGGAATGTCGGCATTACTCACACGCTCGATGTTGTCTTGAGATTTCACAATTTCCCTTCTGCTGCCCGGTTGTTGAAGTTCATCTGCCATCGTTTTACTTCGAAAAAAAAAACGATCTGAAACAATGCTGTTTCAGACCGTATGGTTGAAAGACAAACTTAACGACCCTGTTCCATTTCCTGCTCTTTCTCATGCTGCCGATCCCGGTCGTTCTGTTGCCGTACCGAATGCTGCGGGCTTGGTATCTGAACCGGTTTGGGTAAATCCAGCTTCGACCCCTTCATTTTCTCGGCGGTATGTTCGTAATAGTTGGCCAAGGCCAGTTTTCGTGCGTCTCCTTTCACCCCCCGAATTGCATCCATAACGTTGCGTTCGTGGAATTGCAGGTGGGATTTGTTGACTTTGGACAGCTTTCCGGCCTTGGTCATATAGACGGCTTTGGACGATTGCAGTCGGGTATCCAGCGCGTCAGATTTCATCTTGGCCGCGCGTACCGCCACTTCGGCAGGTATTTCACCCTGGCCTATACCCTGTAACGGCACGCCTGCTTGGGTATCGGCGGTATGGGAAGTATTGATGGTGGCATCGGAAGGTGTTTTGCTCCGCGCCAGCATTTCGTCTGCCTTGGACAGGGCGGCGGTGTCAGGTTGCGAGACAGAGGTTTCATGCTCTTTCTGTTTTTCCTGTTCGCGTACGATTTCCATGTCAAACATGTTGCGGTATGCAGCCTTTGTTTCCATACCGGTAACTTTGCCGTCTTTGTCGTAAATCGGTACTTCCACCTCTACCGGCTGCCTGCCTAACGAATGAAGCCGGATACGGTCACCAACTTCCGCGCCGCTGCGTTCCATTGCGTCGGGAATGTCCACGCCCCATACCGTGCGCTCTTTGCCGTCCCGTTCCAGTACGATATACGGGCTTTCCTTATTTTGGGAGTTATGAAGATAGGGGGCACTGCCTACGGTAACGATACGCTCGCCTTCGGCAGGTACGGATGACTGTTCGCGGGTTGGCACTGCCTTTTCAGACGACCTATCAGGATTTTTGTTATGGTGAGTGGATGGAGAATTGCTTTCACCGGTTTTAACCGGTTCGCGCGTGTGCCGTTCTTCCACGCCGTTCAATGCCCGTTCCTCACGCAGGTGGTCGAGATAAGCCAAATCTTCTTTGGTCGGACGGTAGCCGGCGGTACGGATTCCCCGGCTTTCTGCTGCAAGAAACATCGCACGCTTAAATTCTTTGCTGCCCGTCAGTTTGATGTTGTCCCAGCCTTTTTCTTTGACTACTTCCAACATATCATTGACGGTTTGCGCATCAGAACGAGCCGTGCTCAATTTGTTGCCTTTGTCGGTAAACATTACGGTCGTGCCGTTTTCGGCAGACATATATTTACCGTCTGAAACGATATAACGGTGGGCAATACTGTCCGGCGGGATATTGTAGTTCAGATCGAGAACGGCTTTTCTACCCTCATTTTGCAAAGCCCGCAGCGGTTCGGTATCCGATTCCCGTTGTGGAGGCGGCTCGGCTCTATCTTGAGCTGGGACGGGACGGTTGCCGGGCTGCGGCGACTGCCAACCTTGTTCAGTCTTGGTAAACATGACCGTCCGCCCACTTTCGGTAATACCGTAATAAAAATTGATGTCTCCCGCAGCATCCAAGTCTTTCTGTATGGCTTCGGGTGAGGTGCGGACATAACGTATATCCGTTCTGGCATCATCGAGTTGATACTTGGCAAAGTCGGATTCATAAAAATATTTTGCCTTGCCGTGCTCATCTGTTTCCAACGGTGGAGCGTCGCCGAAATGACTGCCGGTACGGCCGATGCCGTACGGATGATCGGGATCAATCGGCTGATAAGGTTCGGTTGTCCGCTCACGTCGTTTTTCCGCGTATTCGATGCCGTTGACTTCTGCCTGACTTGAGGTTACAGCTTGCAATGTTTCGGTTTGCTGAATCATCTCTTCTTCCTTCTGTTTGCCGGACTGTTCGGATGCAGGGCTTTCAGACGACCTGTCCGAGGATTCTGCCGTATGACCACGATCCGCTGCTTGCTGCCGTGCCTGCCATTCAGCAATCTCGTCGGCAATCGCCTGCTCCATATCTGTATCAAGCTGTATGCGATGCTCGGACGCGGGAGCGGCCAGATTCCGACCTTCTGTCAAAGCCTTTCTGACGGCTTCGATGCCCGCCAACTGGTGCAGGTCGTTGTAGTCGCTCGGCAGTTTCGGTCTGCCTTGTTTATCCATTCCCGCCGTCTGTTGAAACTTCTGAATCTGCTGCATACTGAATTCCGGTTCGATGGCCACGGCACGATCGCCGAAAAAGGCCGCCGCCTGCCGGGCAGAATGCAAACCTTTTCCCGACGCATCGTTATCGACCGCAATCGTTACTTTGGTGTCGGATGGTAGATTTCGCGCCAGTGTTTCGGACACCTTGACCATATTGTCAGCATCGAAAGCTACGATAACAGGCTGTCCAGTAGCTTGATGGATACTGGCGGCGGTGGCGAAACCTTCAGCGATTACCACGCCGTTTGAAATTTTGGACGCATCGCCAATCACCGTATAACCGCCGTCTTTTCGACCGTCTTTCAAAAAGCGTTTGTCACCGGTGGGATCAATAGATTGCAGGTTGTATAGTTGGCCGTCGTAGAAAACAGGGATTTGCAGTCTCAGGCTGTCGTTGTATTCGTTTTGGCGGATACCTGAAACTACGGCGGGATCGGTTATGCCTTTGGCAGTAAGGTAGAGGTGTGCCAATGTGGCGGGCACACTCTGCGCCCATATTCTTTGCGCAGTCCCCTTCACACGTTCGTAGCCTTCTTGCCGCAACCGCTCTGCTTCAAGCCGTTTTGCTTCGGATTCCGCCTGCCGCCGGGCTTTTTCGGCATCAGAAAGCGGAACATAGGGTTTTTCAGGCCGCCAGCCGTTCTGCCGGGCATGATAAAACAATGTACCGATACTGATATGTCCAGCTTTGAACGACTTCCAGGCCGCTTTTGCGTCGCGGGTGTTGTAATTGCCGCTTGTCTGAGACCATTCATCCCACAGGTGGAAACCGTCTTCACCCATTTCGTCTTTGACGGCTGCCCCCATACGTATCCACATATCTCGGTCGTCCGCTCCGATATGATTTAAGGCTGCCCGAATTTCGTCATAATCTGCCATTTCTTACTCCTTGATGAAAAAACAAAGACCACTATGAAATAGCGGTCTTACGGTTTCGTTTGCTTTCACATACACCCCTCAAAAATCAGGTGGCCCCTTCCAAATCTTCCGGATTGATTTCGATGCCGGATGAGGTTTTTAAAATCTCGGCAATAACCGACAGGCTGCCTTCGCCCCAGTTGCGGGCAATCACCGGAACTATCTGCGCGACAAATTCCGGTGGGCTGCCGGCCGGAATAATCGCTTCCAGTACCGAACGAGCCAGTTCTTCAGCGTTAACCGCGTCTCGCCAGTTGAAACTTTCCATCTCCTCCGGCGAAACATATGCAGGTTTAGAAACCTCAGCCGGTTTCTTTGCCTCAAGATGTACATTCAACTCGGGAACATGTGGGATAGGCAGGAAAGCGCGATCTTTGAGGGCAGGGTCTTCATCATAGATAATCTTTTCTGCATAGATAGCAGACATCCCTGCCATACTGATGATGCAGTCGGAATTCGGCATGACCTTGAGCTCGTCGGGATTCATAACCGCACGTTTCTGATCGCTGATACTCACTCCGCTACTGCTACTTTTACCTCGGGAACGGGACGTTCCTTTCGCCTTATAGGTATAAAAGCCGATCAACTTACTCAATTCTTCTGCATCGTTTTGTTCGCGAGGGGCAAAAATCATACGGACGGCAAAATTGGAGAAGAACGTCTGCCGTGCCGTACTGCCATATACTTCTTCCACCTGCGAAGGAGTTTGAAAGACGAGAATAGGACGGATACCGTAACCGGCCAGATAGCCCACCCCTTTTTCGATGGCAGGGATATTGCCCAGCGCAGTAAATTCGTCTAATAGCAACAGACACTGGTATTTCAATTTGGGGTTGTCAGACGGCAGACCCTGCTGGACATTGACATCGCATAACTGGCTGAAAAACAGTTTCAACAGCGTGCTATAAATTTTCAGCTCGTTGGGAGCAACACCCAAATAGATGGTTGTCGGTTCCATGCGCAGTCTATCTAAGCGGAAATCGTCGCCACTTGTAGCAGCCTCTACCGCAGGATCAAGAAAGATTGACAAAGGTGCATTCATTGTTGATAAGACGCTTGCCGCCTCTTTGTCTGCTTTTTGGAGAAAATCCCTCAGTAAGAATACGCAGTTCCTACTAAGACTTGCCGTAGAAGAAATAGCACGCAATTCCAGTTCGTCATTTATCCATTCCTTCAAAGTCTTACCGTTGGCGGGGGAGGTAAGTCGGAAAAGATTGGTCATTGTTGTCATATTTTGCATTAGATTGAGATCACGTTCCTTCTCTGTTTCAATCAAATACAGCAACAGTCCTGTGAACAATTTCTGTGCAGCTTCTTGCCAAAAATTCGAGCCGTCCTTATCGTCATTTTTAAGCGGATAAAAAATCGCCGCCACGGACAGCGCATCCTTATAGGTATAGACAGGATCGCGGCGTACATAAGTCAGCGGATTCCAACGATGACTGATCAACGGCGCGTCAGGCTCTTCGGTGTGGTAAGGCATCGTTCCTGACGGATTGAAGAAAAATACCTTCTGCCCGTGTTTGGCGCGGAATCCGGCGGTAATTAGAAAGTTTTCCTTCTTTATGTCGTTGACCACCATACTGTGTCGGTAGTGCAGGCAATTGGGTATAACAAAACCTATACCTTTACCGCTTCGGGTACGGGCAGCCAAGTAGAGAAAGCCATCGTTTGACCAACGCAGATATTTCCCTTTGTATTTGCCCAAAATCAGATCCGGCACATCTTTTCCCTTTTTGCGTTTCTTTGCTGACGGGTTGTCCAACAACCCTGATTTCCTGATTTCGCGCTCGCTCGCAAACCTTGATGAACCATGCAACTCCTTTCTTTTTCCCCTCAGAACTGAGACCAGTAACATAATCAGTCCGACAACAGGGATAGCGGCAGCAACTGCCGTTGAAACCTTCAGCGGAAAAACCATGCCTTGCGGTAACCGGTCGAAATGCTGCCAATAGGCATAAAGCAAAGATAACGACGGTGTAGTTTTAAGTCCCAGCCATTTCGTATAAACCACCGCTCCTAGATACAGACCGACACATATGGTAGTAATAGCTAGTAGCAGGGATAGCAGAATGTCGGTTACGGGTTTTCTCATTACAAATACTCCAAAATAAAGCCCGCCAAAAGGCGGGCATAGAAAACTCAGTATGTGGCAGGTGGTTGTGCCAGTCGTTATTTCTGAACCGGCTGTCCGACGGAAGTTTTCATCATGTCGTGAATACCGCCGGAAACCTTTTCACGAGGGCTGGTTCGTATAATCTGCATTTCTTTGCCAATTACTTCGAACACGGTTTTTGCAGAACCATCTCGCCCCTGAACCTGCCGAGACTGTACTTCCCCCCATACCTGCAGGCAGTCACCTTTTTCCATCAGTCTGCATACGGTTTCTGCCTGTCCTCCGTACAATATGACGGAAAACCATTCGGTGCGCTCTTTCTGTTCGCGCGTCTCACGGTCGTTCCACGTTTTTTGTACGGCTACCGACACGTTCGTAACCGCCCGACCGTCGGGCATATACCGTAATTCTGGATTACGCCCTAGGTTGCCCATAATTTCGATTTTGTTGACATACGGCATTTACAATCCTTTTTTCAAAATTGTTGGATATAAAAAAACCGTCCTAAACTTCGGACGGCTTTAAGTTTTGCATGATATTACGGAGATTGTGTCTTTTCCTGTTGTCCGATTTGGGCAATGGTCTGCAATGCCAGTCTCAAATCCAATTTGACATCTTCGGGGGAAACATATGTTGTAAGGATGTAGTCTGCCTCGTTTCTGGCATTTCTCAGTTTTTCCATTTGTCTGCCGATGAGTTTCAAGTTTTTGCTGTCGCAAGATTTGAAAAAATCAATAAGCTGCTTGTGCATGGATTTCCCTGTTTCATAGGTAAATCCCAAGTGAGAGCGCGCAAAAATCAGACCGGTATGATAGACACTGTAATAAATACGGCTGACGGCATTCCGGTTACCTATTTCAGATTCTCCAATCATTAATCTGCCACTGGTCATGAAATCCTTAGGCTCAATCATATCTCAACTACCTATTCCGTAACTGCGGTTATAAGGGCGGCAGGAGATGCTGAAATTAATTAAGTTTGCATCTGCCGACTCTTCCATATCGATCAATAACCGTGACAACATTTCATCCGCTTCTGCCATACGGTCAATATCACTGCCAAAGCACAGCATTTTCAATTCGATAAATATGTCTGATTCAATCGAATAACCAAAAGAATAGGTAGGTATCTGAAACCCTATCTCTTTAAGCCGTTCTTTCGCAGCCAAAATTGCAGAGACCAAGACGACTTCATCAATTTCTGTATTTTTCAAAAGCAGGTGCAACCGCTCCAATTCGTCCTGTTGGTTCGTTTCGAGGGAATTCATTTTGTTTAGACGTTCGATAATCCGTCCCGGTCGCTCAATAAAACCATATAACATACCGAGATGAGCCAACGGCTTTAAAAACAAAGGATCATCTGTTTTTTCGGAAGCAGCAAACATTTGTTTCAAATATACGGTTGCCTCTTCAAAGTATCCCATCCTGTTTAAACCGTTCAATCTGAAAAAATTGGCCATAGCCGGAATGTCCGATGCGGATATGACGTCAAGGTGTTTGTCGAAATCGTCCTTACGGTTATTGATTGCATCCAACATACCCAATATCAGATAACCGTAAGGTGCGTCCGGAGTGCCAAACAAAGATTTTGCATCCCGTTCCAATCCGGAAAGCAGCAGCGGGCGCGGATTTTCTTGTTCCAGTGCTTGTTTAAGCCTTTGAAACGCACTTGGTGCGACAGTTGCGGCAACAGCCATTTCAAACCTCTCTTTAATGTCTGACAATTTTATAGGATTTTTCATCTATAGACAAAATCGCATATACGATGATGTTTTGATGATGTCAGTCCCCAAGTCCCTCTTCATCTATGTAAACAGACATATCCAACTCTTTTCACAAGGTAAAAAGGTCGTCTGAAAAAATTTTCAGACGACCTTGTATTACTGTAAACGCCCTTGCATAGCGTAGTATTTTTCAACAGGGTCGAAATAGAGTTCGGTCATGCGGGTTTTTTCAAAGTAACAGATAACGTCAATAGTGGAACGGACAGTGTTAAGAATATAACCGGGATCCATAGTTTGGCCGGTAGCTGATTCTTTGGCCAATTGCATGATGCGGTAGTGAACATCACGAGCACTGTTTGCATGAACGGAAGTCAGTCCTCCCGGGTGTCCGGTATTAAGAGCGGCAAGATAGTCCCAAGCCTCATCCCCCCTTAATTCCGTCAAAAAAATCCGTCCCGGTTTAAGCCGCATGCACGCCGCAATAATCATCTTGGCTGTGATATGTCCACTGTAGAACAAATGTGCATGGTTAGGATGCAAAGGTAGATCAAGTTCGTGAGTGTCTTCAATAGTAACCAGCCGTTCATGAGCAGGAATCATGTCGGCCAGTGTTTTGGTAAACGTAGTCTTTCCCGACCCCGTACCGCCTACCATGCAAATATTCAACCTCTGTGCTATCGCAATTCTGAAAAATTCATTCAGTTCGCCGTTGGCTTTATGTTCCAACATTTTGTACTGCCAGTCGGTCAATTTGACGTCAGACGGTAGCTTCATCCTGTCGGATACGTCACGGACCCAGCGGCTCTCTATTTCGATTTCCGACTCTGTACGACGTTCTGCCACGCCGTGCCCCGATACGTCGTTAAAACCATTCAGACGACCTGTATCAAGATAGTCCGACATCGTGAAACGGCTGTTCGAAGGTTTGCGGAAAGCAAAAACAACCGTTCCGTTTTCGCAACTGGGGGACATCATGATGTGACCGCGCTCACCGTCGGGTAGCGTTACCGAATGAATGGGGGATTCGTATGAGATATGCTTTTTATTGTAAGTACATAGCGTATTTGCCAGTTTTTCCAATACGGGCAGGGGTAAATCAGGTCGTTCAATACGGCGGCAGCCGTCGGCATCTTCAAGAAACACTTCCCCAGGTCGGTTTATGAATACTTCGGTTACTCCAGGGGTATTGAGATATTCCGTCAGCTTCAACTTGTCCAGTAGATTTCGTGACGAAACAGAATTATCGTGAACCATTACATATTCCTTTGTTATTAACGGCTTGTTCTATAACTGCCAGTCAGTGGCAGTTATAGAACAAGCCGCTCCTTTTAAGTGAGCGGCTTCGGGTCAATATCGGTTGGAGACCGTTACGTTTTCATATACCCCTGAAAAATCTACATCACGGGCAACAAAGACCATGATTTCCGTGCCTTGATTGACGTATCCGGTTGGTGGAATGTTGATGCTGTTCTTCAGGGCTTCGGTAGCCATTTCCTGTACGGTATTACCCGTATTTTCATACGAAATGTGGTTGTTATTACCCGACGTGCGGTTCTGTCCATTACTGAATCCGTTGCCTATGTCGCCAATCATGCTGATCATGATGGCACCGCCGAACCGCTGCCAAAAGTGATAATTCACTTTGGCAGGATGCCCTGATGCGCCGAGCGAATCGCCGCCGGGACTATCCAGGGCTACACGGATGCCTTCCGGTGTCTCCAATGTATTCCATAAAACAAAAACTCGGGCCTGACCATGTGTCAGCGCGGAAGTCTGTTCGCCGATAATGGTAGAACCACGCTCAACCAGCAGCGTCTTGCCGTTGGCCGAATAGACGTCACGTGCCACTTGGCAACGGGTTAAACCGGGATGGGTTGTGACAATCTTTGTGGTAGTGACACAGGGAATACCCGTACCGCGATTCAACACATAGGTTAAGTCGCCGCGATTCTCAGCAACGGTAGGCTTATAATTTCCAGGGCTCAGTCTTGCGGTTAGCGGGTTGCCCGAAGAGATTGACGAACCTACATCCGTTTCTCCGACAACCGTACTATCAGGGCGTATGTTAGTAAGTGTCGCTGCCGCAGCGCCTGAAACTGTTCCTCCATCCATGCCTTGAGGGGATAGGTCCACATCAAAACGCTCGTCAGGCGGAATTTCTGTTGTAACGCCCGTTTCAGGGCCCTTTTCAGGGTCCGTTTCCGTAAGCTGTGGATTTGATGCAGGTCTTGCTTCACTCGCCGCGGCAGGCTCGGATGCTGCGGCTGGCGGAGTATCGGGAGCCATTTCTAAAATTTCATCTTGCTCTGCTTTAAAATTTTTACTGTCTGCCTTACCGTCAACCACTTCCTCTTCCGTTTTTTTCTCTACTTCGTCGGAACCTCCGGAATAATTGAACAGAGCGGCTGCGGAAACTCCGGCAACAGCCAATGCAGCAAACAGGAACATCATGTTTTTCATGGTGCTCCTGCTTTTAACATTCAGGTCGGTAGGAATGCCGCGTTCAATACTGTTGTCACCGATACGTTCTTGCAGGCTCGGTTGTTCATCATCGGGTCTGATTTCGTTTTGCTTCATTTTTTATCCTTTTTCATACGGACAGTTCGACTTTGAGTACTACCGGTCAGATTGAACTTACCTTGCGGGTTGTAACTGCGGTTCTCTATACCGAGGACTGCGTTATTCAGCCGCAAAACAAATTTTTCTGCCGTTTCATGGACAATCAACGTATCGCCTTCAACATGACTGTTTACGGCAGCTTCAGATCCATCGGCATTTACCCTGAATACGGCCGGTAAATCTTTAGCATTGTCATAACGGAAGTAGGTAAAACGACCGTCGTCGTAAATTTCGGTCGGCGCCAATGATTTTTTGCCACGCCCCCAATAATTCCGGTTATAGTCGCCACCGCTAGGATTACGTGCTTCGTTTGCACGTAAAACGGCAGCAGCTTCAAGCTGTTTCGACATTTCAGCCCGTTGCCGTTTGCGGACATCGTTCGGATAGAGAAATTCCAATACAAACGTAGGCGGATGATTTTGATCTGCCATTTTTAAATCAAGCGAATAGCGGCGTTTTTTGTTGGATACCATCAATAAGTTGGTGGACGGTTGGGGTTTGGTTGGTTTGAAAAAAATGTTGTTTCCGCGAACCTTCACCCCCCAGGCCTTACCATATCCCGTTACCAAACCTTCATTCACGGGATTGGCGACATCAACCGTTTCTCCTTCCTCCAACTGAACCAAAGTTGCATATCCGACTTTTGCCCTTACAACCACAACATCATAGGGATTATGGTTGATACTTTGAATCCTCTTATCATATGGTGAGCGGTTGGGATTGACTGCGGCAAAGGCCGTCTGAAAAGACAAACCGGCCACAAGGCCGGTTATCAGCAAGGTTTTTTTCATCATTGCGCAACCTCTTCGGTAACGTTGTAACTTAACACTTGAAAGCCCAGAGGGTTAATATCTCGAACCGCCTCGGTCATCGGAGTTGTCTTAAACTCAAAGGCAATAGTGGCAATCATTTTTTGCGGCGGTGCCGGTTTGATTTCGGAATTACCCACTGGAACCAACCGTTTTTCAAACCGTACCTGCGCCATATCGCCTACAAACGAGATATTTGTCACCTTTACAAGCACTTCGGCATTTTGTTTCAAAACCTTATGCGGTGCAGTTGGACTTTCGTAAAAAGCTCGATATTTGGCTTGAACTTCGGGAGAGTTGAAGAGTTTTGTCGTATCATAGGTCGCCTGAATCGTGTTCCAGTTATAACCTTCACGGAACATGACATATTGGCGCAGCCAGTGCCGGTTAATCACTTCATCGTAAGTCATCTGTTTGTTTTTAATAGTAGTTACGATATTGGTCTCTCCCGAGGTCTTATCCACCTCGATAACAAAGGGAAAGGCCTCTTTTAAGGGCGTAAGACTGGTAACGGCAACAACAGACAACCCTGCAATAACCAGTCCGCCGATGCCGACGCGCTTCCAATTGCTTGCATTTTGCTGTGCGATATCTACCAAGGTTTTTTCAAATCCCAGTGCCATCCGGATCATTTGATCTACTTCTTTGCCGATGCGCTTTTTTTGCTCTTTCTGCAACTGTTCTTCAGTCTGCGGTTGTTTGGTTTTTTTACGGAAAAACATTATCGTGCTCCGGTATGTTGCTGAACGTTAATCGGAAATGCCTGCCCATAAGGTTGTTTGGGTGCAGAGGAGCAGGCGGCCAGAACAGCGGCAAGTGCAGCCAATAAAATCATTTTCATATCAGTTTCCTTTTTTAAAAGTACAAAAGCCCGCACAGTGGATACTGTCGGGCTTTTAACGCTCAGGTATAAAATCAGTTGTCGTACCAATCTCTGCGGTCGAAACTGACCATTCCTACCAATGCAATAGGGAACACCAAAGCCATCATAATGGCAGGACCGATGTTGTTATGGCGGTTCAAATAGGCAATAAATACCAAACCGAACAAGATACCGACTCCTAGCAACATTTTCATAATGGAATTTCCTTCCCTTTATTTGATGTTATCAAAGGCATAATCATTAACAAACGCGCTCCAGTCGCGGCCGTTATGCAGGTTTTTGACCGTAACGCTTCTTCCATATCTGTCGAGCAGGTAGATGGTATAACTATGAGAAGCCCAGCCGAAAATACTTTGCCGGTACTGCGCCTGATCGAAGTTTTCCCAGCGAATGCCGCGAATGCCTTCAGACCACGGAAACAGACCACTGTAATACCATACACCGGTCTCATCCATATAGGCACGGCAACAGGAAAGTCGGAACAATATCCAACCGAACCCAACCAGATACAGCAGTGTCAGACCGTAGAATACCGTTTGTGCCGCACTTTTACCCAATGCCAATCCGAGCACCCCTGAAATAACGGCAAAGGCGGAAGACACAACAAACAGATAGAGCAGGATGCCTATAACAAAATACTGGATATATGCTACCCAAGACAGGCGTGCAGTCATGTTTGACTCCTCTCGATTAAATTAAGATGGGCGTTTGTTGGACACCGGGGAGACACCACCGCCGCTACGGCGATTGGAGGCCGCATTGAGTGTGGCAGCCCCGGCTCGACCTACTAAACGGCCTGCCGTACCTAAACCACTTGCGAGAGACATCATATGACGGGAAGCTCCCGACACAGCCGCACCACCCGTCAAAGCTGAGGCAATACTCGGAATGTTGAAAACGACGACTAGGAAGATGATGGTTTGTAACAAAAACAGCGGTGGTAGTATTTCAGCAGAAACATAATCGAAGGCACTCCCATTTAAAGCCATGTTAATTGCCTTATCAAATGCCGCCATCTGCACTTTAACCAACAAGACAAACATCGTGCAGGTCAGAATATGGTTGAGACACTGGCCGATCCAGTTGATCGCGTACTGCCGCGTTGCTGGAAAAAGTAGGCAGCCGAGAAATACAGGACCTATCATCAACACCAATGCCAGCGATACCTTAGCAACCATATAAAATGCAAAAGACAGCCCGACAACCAATGCCCCGCAAATCGTGATAACTAAACCTATCTTGATAACTATTCCAAAATGAACTCCAATATCATACCATTGATATTTTTCATGAAGTTTTGAAATAGTATCCAATAAGTCCATCAACAATTTCCAACTGGCATCCATTGCTGACGCATCCACTTTGTAGCCGCCGGCAAAGATTCCGGCAATCTCGTCTGGCATTCTGTAAATGATATGGGCCAATTTCATGTAAGTCGCCGGAGCCAACGAGAGCCCGATAATCAACATCCATCCGCAGCATTTCTTGAGAAAATCCACGGCCAGTACATCAAGGCTAGAATTGTAATAATCCCAAATGACAAGCAGTACGTAAAAAGAAAAACAGGCGACGAACAGTGGTGTAACCTGTCCGATAAAGTCGCCAGTCTTATCCAACAGGTTCTGCCCCAAATCCGCCCCGAGCGTTTTGGCCACGTCGGCAAAAAAGGTTGACATAAACGTCTCCAATAAGAAAACCACCGTCGAAACGGTGGTTTTGCAGGGTTATGCGGTAGTTATTTTTCAGGAACAGGAAATTTTTTATCACAATCCACATTCGTGTTATTGATTCTGTTATCTCGAATACAATTATCACGTTTTTGTTGAATTTTACTGATTTCCATATCCTTGTTCATCTTCTCATAAAACTTCTCTTCTTCGGATTGACCGCAGGCGGACAATAATAATGTTGCATAGAGCAATCCCAATAGATGAAGTTTCATTTCAGATGTCCTATTAATGGTTTAACTACACGATTTGTTTGTGTTATTGATTCTGTTATCGCGGAGACAGTTATCATATGCCTGTTGTTTCTTAAACTGAACTTTTTCATCCAGTGCCATATACCGTTCCATCATATCCAGCCGAGTTTGATTCTGTTGGATATAGGCTTTTTCCAAGGAAATACGGTTTTGCAGGTCGGCGGCTGCTTTGGCATCTTGGGTAGTATTTACCCTATCCATCAACGCCTTAATGTTTTGAAAGCGTAGTTCTGAATCCTTGATGGCTTTCAGAGTCAGATCAAAATGTTTGATCAAACGCTCATTATCCGCGTTTTGATTATAGCCTTTGGAACTCAATAGATTGTTAAAGTTCCCACCTTTCGTCTGCATGGCTGCATCATAAACCGATTTCCACTCATCAGGCAGTTGTTCAAGTGCGTCGGTTTTCAGGATATTGCCCAGATTGCGGTTGCCGGTCAGGGCTTTGACTTGGTTCTTCAATTCGGTAATTTGCTTGATCTGGTTTTGAATTTGTTGCCCCAGTTGGATGCCCTGTTGTATCGACTGGGCAAGCTGCGCAGGGTCTATCACGGGAATACCACCCGCCATCGTTGGGGCAGAGGTAGCAATCATCAGACCAACGGCAAACGCCCCCGCTGTTTTTTTGACTTTGTAAAGTTTCATCGAAATCTCCTACGAACAATGAGAAACGCCGCATTGTGCGGCGGATGGGTGAGGCCGTCCGTAAACGGCAGGAAAGTAAAAGGCCGTCTGAAAACAGTTTCAGACGGCCTATGTGCTTATATTTCAGTGAATATTTGCGTTCGGCTTTTCTCCTTCGAACTAAGTGGATGTTTTACCAGATACAGCCTGATAGAGCAGTGGCAGCCAAACATCGGGATCTTCGCTGCCGGTTTCTTCCATAATGCGGTGCATCAGGGCAACATTTTCTGATGTGCCTGAAAGTACGACCAATTCGTCATGAAAATCGTGTAAATCAAGAGTGGCGAACGTACTCTGTTTACTTTGCTTAATCAAGAAAATACGGCTTTCAATCGGTAGTTTGAGAAGTTCGGCGCATTCTTTATCGGAAAGCCCGCATTTCATGTAAGATTCTTTGCTGCCGTCAGGGTTAGGTAGGAAAATTTTGGTCGGCGTTTGCTGTACGATGGCCGCAAAATTGGGGGAGTTGGCGGCATCTTCCGGCGACTGTGAATCTAAAAGCAAAAACTCACCTGATTTACGGCCGGTTTTCAGTGTTTTAAGCATCAAATCGGCTGTAATATCAAACCGGTCTGCATACCAGAATTCAGCAATGACCGAAGCCATCAAACTGCCTTCATCTGCCACACGGTCTGCCATTATTTCCTTCAAATACAGCAAATAAGCCAATACCGGACCTGTCGGTTCATAATCCTCTTTCAAGATACAGGTTACGTCCAGACCGATACGGAAAAACGCTTCCGGATCAAAGCGGTTTGACAGACTGTCCAAGCACCAAGCAAATTCTCCGCCCTCGCTGCGGCACCACTTGGAGAGGCGCGTACGCAAAGAGTTTGGCGCGGTAGAGTATGGCAAGTTGTCCAGCAGGGTGCTGAAATTACGCAGGTCAAACTCCAGTTCGTAGAGTGTATCGACTGCCAACTTGATTTGCCGTTCCTCCGAAGCGTCTGCGCCGCCGGCACATTGTTTGACCAAGCGGTACAGGAAACTACGGTGTTTCGGCTGATCGGGCAGTTGGAACGGGTTAAAGCCGTTGTCAACGCCTTCTTCGACCGCGTAGTAAGTTCCGCCTAATGCCCGAACGAAGATTTCCATCCCCCTATCTAAATCCAGAACAAACAGATAAGGATCAAACCGCGCCATAAAGGTCAGAATTGCGGTTTCCAGAGCGGTTTTACCCGTACCGGTTGCTCCAGTAATCAAAGTATGTCCCGCAATCCGTTTGCCGCGCATATTAATGTCTTTGCGGCTGTAATGCAGGTTCAGGTTAAACAGGGTGTTTGACAGCGTTTTCAGAGGCATCACCGGTGAACCGTCGCCAATCGGATTGCCCCAGCTTTTACCTTGGGAGTAGTTGTGCATTCCGAATACGGTAGCAAGATTGGTGGTTGTTTTCGGCATCATTCGTGGACGCTGTTTGTAACCCGGAATCTGGCTGAAAAAGGTTGAGGGCATCGAACCGGCTGCATGGACAAAACGGAATCCGTTTGCATTGAGGAACTCCGTCATCGCCGTCGAACCGTTTTTACGGGCAGCTTTCGGGGTATCACCATATACAACAAGGGAGGCGGAATAATCGCCGAACATGGTGCGCCCCGCAGACAGTTCGCCTTTTCCCAAAGTCAGTTCGTCCTGCTGATCTGTCGCTTCGTCTTTGGCACTTTTCAGTGCATTGCGCTGCTGGTTGATGGCTGACTGCATATCAGCATTTTCCGTATAAATAAAACTTTGCGTCAGCGTAAATTCACACGGAAGTGACAAGACCGGCAGCAAAGTCATAATCTTACTCCGGCCAAAGTCCTTCAAATCGTAGCAGGTAGCAAACTTTCGATGTTCCGCACTTCTGATCTCCAGAATATCCGTACCGAAATGAAGGTCGGCAGTAGGGATGACTTTATATGCCGCAGAAGGGGTTAGAGGAATATTTTCCCTTAATCCCCCATTGCAAAGTGTTCCAAAGAATTGATAGACATCTGAGAATACCACCCCGTTCTCGTTTTCATAAACGCCCAACGGTTCGGGATCAAATATGCTTAATCCTTTTACGATTAAATCCAACAACTCCGCCGTTTCTTCAACCCCATCTGAAAAATCATGGTATTTCAAGACGACCGATAAGTAGAACAAATTTTCAAAATAGTCTTTTTGGTTGAATTGTTCAATATAGTGATCTGCAAACTGTCGGCAGAAGTTATTTTTGAAAATATAGTTTCTTTTCAAATCAATTTTCTGCCGTTGGAGCGTCGTCCATATGGCAAGCCGACTGCCATACTGCTTGCCAGCAGCATTCAAAACCCTTTTGAGGGTTTCGTTTGCCGCTATCAAATGCCCATCATTCACGCCTTCAAACGGAATACCGTCAAATTTAACGGTAAAGCCCAAGTAGCCGTTTTCATAATGCACAATGTGCTCAGCAACGTGCCGACTGACTTTCGGAAAAAAGTTTTGCTGCGGCGGCTGCCTCTTCAGTTTCTTCCTTAATAAATCGGATGTAATCATCGCGGTCTCTTCCAAATTTGGTTGCTGTAATGGTTAGGGTGTCACCGAAAAGATTTGACTTCCTCCGGACGAACCACCAGTAAATTTCCAAACCCAATATACGTAATGCCTGATCATCCCTTTTCGTGAGTATCCTCAAGAAATAGATACAGGGCAGGGCCAGCAGAAAAATCCCGAAAGCCTTCAAATCGTAAACAGGCATAAGGAACATGGCGGTAGCCATAAACACCACTAAGATAATAAAGCCCGGAATAATAGGAACTCCGGCCAGCATGGCGACACGGGACAGTCCTTCATAAGAACTGTACTCTGTGTCAATATCGATTTCGGGTAATCCGTTCATCCGTATTTACCTTGTGTCAATTAGAACGTAACGCTTTTTGCTGCTTTAATAATCCCTGCCGCCAACGCCGGTCCGCATCCAAACAGAAAAATCCATCCGCAAACCCGAAGAATGTCGCCAAAAGATTTTTCTTGGAAATAACCGCCAACAGCCACGATGACAATCGCCACACCTGCGAGAATTGCCAAAATGTTGTACCACTCTTGAAACCATTGTTTGACTGTACTCTCTCCAGTTGACAGACCACCGGCGGCCAAAGCCGTCTGAATACCCCCCAACATTGCACTAAACAAAACCGCTTTTACCCATTGACGGGTGTTTTCACTTACATATTTCATTTTTGAAGCTCCAAAAAAAAAGACCGCCAATATGGCGGATACAAAAAAACGACCATAAGGTCGTGTATTAAAAATCACCGAAAACATCCCAAGACTTAGGTTCTGGTTTTTGTAGAACAACTTGTTGATGTATTCCTCTTTCAATTCGGACAGGTGTATCAGAGAAATTGGATGATTCTGAGAATACTGCCTTTCTGTATGGTGAATCCGAAGTTTTCTTATTGGCAACCGTTACCGGAACAGGTTGTATTGCAGCTGGATTTTTTCCACTTAAACGTGCGTAACGTGCTTTGACGTTGCGGACGTAAAGCTTGGTTTCCCGATATGGTGGAATACCACCATATCTACGAACTACTCCTTCACCGGCGTTATAGCCGGCAAGCACTAAGTCAAGATTACAGCCGTGAATACTGGATCTATCAGGAAAATGGTTACATAAAAAACGCAGGTAACGAGTACCTGCGATGATGTTTTGTTCCGGATCGTAAAGGTTTTTGGGGTTTACCCCCATCCGTGCTGCCGTCCCAGGAATAACCTGCAAAAGGCCTCGCGCATCTTTGTTAGACAGGGCATAACGGTTTCCTGAGCTCTCACGCCCCATAACCGCCCATACAATGTTTTTGTCTAATCGTTGCAATGCGGCATGCTTTTCAACCAAAGCCTCATATTGTGGATAAGGGGCTGCGGCAATTGCTGATGTTTGGTAAAAAGCAAAGAGTGATGTAGTCAGTATCAATATTTTTTTCATGTTTTTTTCACATCCCATTTCTCAACAGGGGACACCTGCCAATCATTTACATAACGGATACGGCCGCCCTCAATTGAGTGATACCGTGTTCCATAAACATACACTTTCAAACGACCGTCAGACATGGTTTTCAACACATTGCAGTACATCAAGTAATCAATCCGAGACCGACTATTCAATGAATGCGAACATTTAAGAAAATGCGAACCGTTCCAACCATCCGGTTGTTCCTTATGAATTCTTCTGCCCATTACTTATCCTTTATTTTTTCTGAAAAATAAAAAAAACGAAAAGCGAAGCAAATTGATTAAAAATGCTTGGATTTTCGTTCTTTGGGGTGTGTCCATTTTGTGACTGAAACACATTGAAATAAATAGTATGTGATGGTATGTGCAGACTTCACTTCTATTTAAAAACAATGGGTTAGTTTTTGTATTTAAGTCTCATAATCCCTTGGTCGTGGGTTCGAACCCCACCGGACCCACCAATCAAATCAATGCCTTGCGTAAGCAAGGTATTTTTTCATGTCGCAACTGTGTCCAATTTGTGTCTTAATATAGTCGATTCCGTCCAATACCGCAGCATGTGCCTGCAGATGTTCCGCCGACAAATTCGCTAAATCATTCCCTGCCTGATTTGCCTACATCAGGGCAAACCCATGCAGCTCCTAGTGCCAATCTAGTGCACCTAATCAAAACGTCGTCTGAAAATCGACAATTCGTTTTCAGACGACGTTTTATGAGAAATGCAGCGAATCTCTTTCACCTTCTCCAAAAAACTCAATCTCCTCCCTCGTTCCTTCCCTCTTCTCCCGCCAAGCCGTGCAGCAACAACCCCAATACGTCCTGCGGCAGCTTTTGCGGCGCAGCGGCATAAAGCGCGGTCAGTTGCGGATGGCGCATCAATATATCCGCCTGACGGATGAACAGGTCGATGAGTTCCACCGGCAAATCGGGCTGGATTAGGCGGCGTTGTTGCAGGATATGGAAGAAACCGCGCATAAAAGCGTATTTTTCTTCGTTCAACTCATGGAAAAACCGTTCCAGTTCCAAATCCGTGTTTTCTTCGATGTCGCGCAGGAAAGCGGCGGAATAAAGCTCGTCGAACGACTGCCGTTGCAGGGCGAAAACGGCTTCGGCGGCTTCGCGCAGGCTGCATTGCCGTGCGAGCAGCGCCTCAAATTCGGCACGGACGCGGTTTTTCTGCTCGGTAACGATTTCCTGCAAGAGCGCGTTTTTGCCGCTGTAATGTTTGTAAAAGGTAACGCGGCTGACGGCGGCCTCGGCGCAGATTCCGCCCACGGATACGGCGGAAAAGCCGTGTTCGCGGAACAGGCGGCGGGCGGTGTCGGCAATGGTTTGTTGTTTGCTGGCGGTCATGACGGTAGGAAGGTTTTGATTTTGTTCATAAAGGAGGTTCATTAAAGTTATCCGCAAGTCGGATACTCATCATATTTCCCCACGGCGGCAATGGCAATATGGCGGTGTTTCAGACGACCTCTTTCCTTGTCCCTCCGCTACGCCCTACGAATGAGGGGCTGTCGGATGCTTAGCAAGCCAAATTCATAAAGGCCGCAGAATCGCCCTCCCCCAACCTTTTCCCGCCGAATGGGAGAGGGAATTGTTTTGAGATGGTTCACTATAGAAAGGGGGATGTAAAGTGAATGATAAACACTTGCATTCCTGTTTTTTGTTTCTTATACTTTACATTAATAGTTTGTTTTATGTAAATGTGTAAACAACAAATATTTGCATACTGACGGAGCGGTTGGATTGCCTGATGGTCAATCCGCTCCGACGTATGCCGTCTGAAAGGATAAGGAAATGCAGAAACACACCCTCCGCCGCCTCCCCCTATTGATTGCCGCCGCCTTTGCCTCCGAATGGATTTATGCCGCCGATGCGGCGCAAAGTGCGGAACAAGTGCAGTTGGAAGAAGTCGTCGTCACCGGTGAACGCACCAACCGCAGCGGCTTTGAAACCGCCACGTCCAACCGCGTTTTCACCACGCCCAACATCGACCGCAGCGGCCACAATCTTTCCGCGACCGACCTGCTGAAACAAACCGTGAACACGGTGGACTTGGGCAGCGGCAACGATTTGCCGACCGTGCGCGGCGTGGACGGCTCCGGCCCCGCTGTCGGCGCAGTGGCGTTTTTCGCGGGCACGCGGCCGCGCCTGAACCTGTCCATAGACGGCCGCTCCGCCACTTACAACGAATACGCCTTCGGCACGCAGTCGCTGTGGGACATGCAGCAAGTGGAAGTCTTGCGCGGGCCGCAAAGCCATGTGCGCGGGCAGAACGCGGTGGCGGGCGCGGTGGTGATGCGTTCCAAAGATCCGACCGACGAATGGGAAGGCGCGCTGCGCTTGGGTTTGGGCAACCAGAAAACGCGCAACATCGCCGGCGTAGTGTCCGGCCCGATTGTAAAAAACAACCTTGCCTTCAGATTGAGCGCGGAGCGGCAGCAGCGTGAAAGTTACGAGCCGTTCGTGTCCTACGAGCCGACCGGCAACCCGCGCCGCGTGGAAAACACCAACGTGCGCTTCAAACTCCTGCTCACGCCCGAAAACCATCCCGATTTTTACAGCCGCCTGACGCTGAACCACATCCGTTCGCGCGCGCCGCAAAACGAAATCATGGGCAACACCGCCAGCCGCCGTTTTTTAAAAGAAAAGCCCGTGTTCGTAACCGGCTCGACATCAGGCATCTGGGACGTATCGTGGCAGCTTAACGACTATCTGAAACTGGAAAACAAACTGGTTTACGGCCGCTACCACAACGAGCGGCTGCACCTGCCGATGACCGTCAGCCCGCAAGGCGTGCCCGCCGAACTCAAAGGCCGCGAACTGCAATGGGAGCCGGTATTGCATTTTTCAAACAAAGGTCGTCTGAAAGGCCTTGCCGGACTACACTACTTCCGCAGCAAACAAGACGAATGGGTGGATATCCGCAGCGTCGGCGGCCGCAACACCTTTGACGACCGCAACAGCGTGCGCGCCCTGTTTACCGAAACCACATACAGCCCCAGCGAAAAATGGGACATCACAGCCGCCGCCCGCATTGAAAAAGAAACGCACAAACGAAGCGGCGGCAGCGGCGCGCTGCACCTTGATTTAGACAAAGGCCAGACCGTGTTCCTGCCCAAAATCGACATCGCCTTCAAACCTACCGACCAATGGGTCAGCGGCATCAAAGCCGCACGCGGCTACAACCCGGGCGGCGCTGGCATCACCTTCGGCCGCCCTGTCGTAACCTACACTTATGAACCCGAATATGTGAACAACTACGAGTGGTACACCCGCTGGCGCAGCGCAGACCGCCGCCTGCAACTCTCCGGCAACCTGTTCCTGAACCACTACCGCGACATGCAGCTTCCCTTCTATCTCGGCACCAACTCCGTCGTCATCCGCAACGCCAAAAAAGTCCATACCTACGGCGCGGAACTCGCCGCCGACTGGCAGGCGACCGACAGCCTGAAACTCACCACCGGACTGGGTCTGCTCAACACCAAAATCAAAAGCTATCCCGACAGCGGCATCGAAGGCAACAAACTCGGCCGCGCGCCAAAATACACCGCCAACATCGGCGTGAAATACCTGAACGACAAAGGCTGGGAAGCCGGCGGCGACGTGCGCTTCTACGGTGGTTACTACTCCGCCGCCGACAATGCCGAATCAGGCAAAATCGGCGCATACAACCAAGTCAACCTCTACACCGCCTACAACTTCAAACAAGGCCGCATCTCGCTCTACGCCGACAACGTGTTCAACCGCCGCCACCCTATCTTCATTTCCAGCGCCGACCGCCAAGACGCACTCTACCAACGCCCCAGAAGCGTAGGCGTGAGCGCGGAATGGAAGTTTTAGACGAAGCTGAAATGATGGAGGTCGTCTGAAACGGCCGTAACAACCGACTGCCGTCATTCCCGCGCAGGCGGGAATCCAGACCTATCCGCACAGAAACTTATCGGATAAAGAAGTGCCCTTGAGTCTCCATTCTGGATTCCCGCCTGCGCGGGAATGACGGCACAAGAAGTCTAATAAAAAGCCAAGCATAAATGCCCAACTATTGACCTACCCTGCTTCCCCAAAACACCCAAAGGAACCCCATGCACTACTTCACCCCCGCCAAAACCCTGCCCGAAGGCACCATCTACCTGACCGACCTGACCCACGTCGCCGACTTTTCCGACTGGCTGGCTGAATTCGAAACCCTGTTAAACCAAAACCGCCGCTTTGCCACCGTCTGCACCCCCATGCGGCGGCAGGTAAGCGACGAACAGCGCATTGCCGACCGCAAAACCTACATCGAATGGATAAAGGCACACCGGCCGCAACTCGCCAAACGCTGCGCCGCCATGCTCCTCATCGAACCCGACGAGGCGCAACTGGCGTTCTTCCGCGAACAATCTTCCAAACTCGCCCCCGCGCTGGGCGTGAACTACATCGTCGAAGCCGACGAGCAAACCGCCTTGCTGCGGGCGGAAGAAGCGTTGAAGGTCGTCTGAAAACAGAATCCATACTCCGGCAGCGGCTTTATAGTGGATTAACTTTAAATCAGGACAAGGCGACGAAGTCGCAGACAGTGCAGATAGTACGGAACCGATTCACTTGGTGCTTCAGCACCTTAGA
>CAUOMQ010000019.1:0-25752 GCA_963456805.1 uncultured Neisseria sp.
GGTAACGATGGGGCTGGTTTTGTCGTTCATGATCGGGGTGTTCCGTTTGTGGTGTTTCAGACGACCTTTGGGTTTTATGGGTCGTCTGAAATATCGTTATGGGATGGGTTTGTTTTGTTTTTTGGCTGCCTTGCCGTCTTTGGGATCGGGGGGCGGCGGCTCGGCGAAGATGGTTTCGGGGTTGGGGTGTGCGGCAAATTCTTGCAGCAGTTTTTGGTAGTCTTGGGACTGTTTCATCAGCTCGGCTGCGGCGGTTCGCAGGTTGTCCACGTCTTCGGGCGGGAGGTAGAAGCTGGTGGGAATGTTTAACACTTTGTCGCGCAATGCGGACGGCGGTAGGTCTTTGAGGTTGAGGCTGACAAAGGAAAAGCTGATTCCGTCGCCGCTTTGTTGGTTGGTTTCGTTGCGTTTGTCGACGAAGGCACGGAAGCGGCGTTGGGATTCTTGGGTGTATTGGTCGATGGGGATGTTGACGATGGCGGTAACGACGTCGCGGAATCCGGGTACGGCGGCGGTTTTGTCCATATTGCTGCTGATTTGGTTTTGGGCGTTGACGCTGATGACGACGATGTGGCGCAGGTTGCGGCTGCGGATTTGTTGTTCCAACACTTTGTCGGGATACATTTCGGTCATGTCCATGAGGCTGCGCATGCCGAGGTTGTCGGTTAAGCCGCCGTCTATCAGGTGGATGTAAGGGCGGGTTTTGCTGTCGCTGTATTTGTTGAACCTGTCTTTAAACTCTTGATAGGTGGCGTTTTGCTGCTTTTGGGACTCGAGGCCGGTCATTTGCAGCTGCGGCGGCAGGGTGTAGCCGCAGTTGCCGCCGTTGTTGTTGAGGGTAATCGGGGCGAAGATCATGGGCACTGCGCTGGAGGCGGCAACGGCGCGGGCCAGGCGCAATCTGCCCAAGTCGATACACATGGGGTCGAAGTATTCTTGCGTGAAGTTCAGGCGTTCGCCCGCGCCCATGTCGGTGGCGGAAATGATGGCGAACGGGCCTTTGCCGTATTTTTCCAAATCGCGGAAGGTGGCTTTGCCGAAAAGGTGGTTTTCAAACTGCTCCTGCAAGAGGTCGCCGCGTCCGTATTCGGGCGAAGCGAGGCGGGGCAGGTTGGACATGGAAAAGGCTTGTTTGACGACTTGGCGTTGGAAATTTTGGTGAAGGAAACGCTTGTAAAACATGGGGATGGTTTCTTCGCCTTTGAGCGCGAAGTAGGCGGCGAGGACGGAGCCGCCGGATACGCCGACCACCAAATCGACATTGGACATCAGCGACTTGCTTTTGCCGCCGATGGTAACTTTTTGCTGCTGAAGCTGTTCCAACACGCCGTAGCCCAACGCCGCCGCGCGCGTGCCGCCGCCGGAGAGCATCAGGATGATGAAGGTGTCGTCTTCTTCGCGCCGAAACTGGCTGGTTTCAAAACGATAGCCTTGGTTCATATCAATTTTATTGATGGTGGCGACAGGCTGATACTTGACCAGCGAGCAGGCAGACAGCGCGGCCAAGGTAAAGGCAGTCAGGACGGTTTTGAACGGGCGTTTCGGCATGGAAGTTTGGTTGTGAAACAAAAGAGCTTGATTATAATGGATTAAATCGGTTTTCGATACCTGCCGGCGGGTTAAGGCTATGCCGCAGCGTAGATTGAAAGGTTTTCAGACGACCTTGGTTCATTACGCAATCGGACAGGTCGTCTGAAAAATAAAATTAGGTTTAAGGCTTGTCCGCCTTGTCTCCGATTTTGCCTTCTTTGCCTTGAAGCAGGTTTTGGATATTGCTTTTATGGCGGTACAACACCAGCACGGCGATGACAACGGTCGCCCAAGCCCAAGAAGGGTAGGGCATCAGCCAGAGGGCGACGAGCGGCGCGGCTACGGTGGCGGCGAGCGCGGCAAGCGAGGACACTTTAAAGCCGAACGCCATCACCAGCCAAATCGCTGCGCAAACCAAAGCCGTTGCGGGAGAAAGCGCCAGCAATACGCCCAAAGCCGTCGCCACGCCCTTGCCGCCTTTGAAGCCGAAAAACAGCGGCCACATATGTCCGACCAACGCGGCGACGGCAACCGCCGCTATGGTGATGTCCGACAGATTCAAAGCATCTTGCAAGCAGCGTGCCAAAACCACCGCCACCAGACCTTTGAGCGCGTCGCCCAGCAAAGTCAGCGCCGCCGCTTTTTTCTTGCCGCTGCGCAAAACATTGGTCGCGCCGGGGTTGCCCGAGCCGTAAGTGCGCGGATCGTCCATGCCGTAATATTTGGAAACAATGACGGCAAACGACAGCGAACCGATTAAATAAGCTGCGATAACGGCGGATACATTGAACATTTCAGATGCTTTACTTAAAATGGGACGCTCATTTTATCAAAAAAACAGGCAGGCAAATGGACAAAATCTTTTTACGCGGCATGAAGGCGGACACCCTGATCGGCGTGTACGACTGGGAACGCGAACGCCCCCAAACCCTGATTTTGGACTTGGACATCGGCATCCCCGAACAAAGCGGTCAAGACGACCACATCGGCAATACCGTCCATTACGGCGAAGTCTGCGAAGCCGTCAGGGCAAGCCTTGCCGAACAAAACTTCCTCTTGCTCGAATCATTGGCGGAACACATCGCCAAACTCATCCTCGACAATTTCGGCGCGTTGAGCGTGCGCGTCAAAATCATCAAGCCCGGCATCCTGCCCGATGTCAAAGAAGTCGGCATTGAAATCGAACGCAGCAGGGTTTAAAGCAGCACAAACGGTTTAGCGAAACCCGCTTCGCTTCTTTCAGACGAGCCTTTTCATGACTCAAGAGGTCGTCTGAAAGCTCGGCTCCAAAGAAGTTAAAACCCATTCCCCATTTTCAGACGACCCCGTATCAAACTTTACAAAGAGAACACGCAAATGGATTTGAAAGAAACCAAACTCAGCAGCGAGCCGATTTACCAAGGCTCATTTGTTACCATCAACCGCGACAAAGTCCGCCTGCCCAATGGCAACGAAAGCCAGCGCATCGTCATCCGTCATCCCGGCGCGGCCTGCGTTTTAGCGGTTACCGAAGAGGGCAAAGCCGTACTCGTGCGCCAATGGCGTTACGCCGCAGACGCTGCTACGCTAGAGCTGCCCGCCGGCAAACTCGATGCAGGCGAAGACCCCGCCGAATGCGCCCTGCGCGAGCTGGCGGAAGAAACCCCGTACACCGCCGACCGTGTCAAACTCATCAGCAGCTTCTACACCGCCATCGGCTTCTGCGATGAAAAAATGTACTTCTACCAAGCAGAAGGCGTGCGCCCTGGCAGCACCTTGAGCAACGATGAAGACGAAATCACCGAAACCGTCCTGATGAGCAAGGAAGAAGCCCGCACCGCTTTGGTACACAACGAAATCAAAGACGGCAAAACCCTAATCGGCCTGCAATATTGGCTGATGCAGGATTGATGTGAAAAGGATGTAAAAAGGTCGTCTGAAAAGTATGTTGCACGTTTTCAGACGACCTTTCTGCAAACCGGCTGCATGGCAATACCCATAAAACCGACGGATTTCAAATCCGCCTTATAAAACAAAGAGAATAGAGAACGTTATGAATAAGCCGCATCATTCGCATGCCGCCCCTTTGCTGGTCGTCGGCTGCGTCGTTTTCGGATTGGGCAGCTTGATTGTCAAATTTGTCGAAGTCGGCTCTTACGCTATCGCATTTTGGCGGCTGGCGATAGCGGCGGTGATTTTCTGGCTGCTGTCGCGCCTCTTCGGGCAAAAGCTGCCCAAAAGCAGAAAAGCCATCTACACCGCCATGCTCTCCGGCGTGTTTCTGGCATTCGACCTGTCGCTGTGGCACGAAAGCATACACGCCGTCGGTCCCGGTATTTCCACCTTGCTCAACAGCTTGCAGATATTTTTCCTCTCCGCCATCGGTTTCTTCTTTTTCGGCGAACGCTTGAGCAAACCGCAAATGTTCAGCCTCATTCTCGCCATCAGCGGCGTCGCACTTATCGGCAGTCCTGAGTTCGGACACAACGGCAACGCCGTCTGGGGCTTTATCAGCGGCATCACTTCGGGCGGGATGCTCGCATTGTCTATGGTGTGTATCCACAAAACCCACCAAATCGAGAAAACCTCCCTGTTCCCGATGATGATGATTTTGAGCTTTGGCGGCGCGTTATCCCTCATCATCCCGTCCATATTGTTTGACAGCCACGCCCTCTATCCCGCCACCATGCGCGATATCGGACTGGTATTGATTTACGGCGCGGTGATGCAGTGTTTCGCATGGGGCATGATAGCCTACGCCATTCCCTTATTGTCATTCTCGCTGACCGGACTGCTGTTGCTTTCCGAACCCGTTGCCGCTTTGTTGATAGACTATTTTTGGTTGGATAAACCGATTAACGCCCTCCAATGGAGCGGCGTCGTGTTGACTCTGATTGCCATTTACTTAGGGCGCGCCAACGAGAAAGCTGCTTGATGTTGCCTTACCGTTACAAACGGATGCAATGCCTTGCCGTTATTCGAGTAGGTACATTCAATAGATTTTCAGACGACCTTTTCCCCATCCCAGATTCTGCAAAAGCAAAAACACCGAAGACCAATTAATCTTCGGTGTTTTTTAATAGGGTGGCGAGCCAGACCCCCGGCACTGACGCATCGGAGTGGGCTGCTGGCTTCCGCCCCTGACCCGGTGTTCCGAATTACCATGCGGGGAGACCCGCCGTAAGAGAGTGGCATTATAACTGTTTTACGGGAAAACTCAAGCGCGGCTGCATCAAAGGTCGTCTGAAAAGTCTTTTTACCTTTAAATTGTCAACAATATCCGCCTTTTTGAAAATTATTCCTATTGAAACATTTTTCGCCTTTTCCGTTGAAAAACATCGGAATTTAAACTACATTATCGCTTTTCCAACGAGTTGTCTGATTGTCTCGAAAATCATTTTAACTTCGTTGAAGCTGCACTTTCAGACGACCTTTTCATAAAAATACGGCGAAATCATGCCGCAGCTTTCCGCAGTTTCGCCGTACCAATAATCATACGGACACACCGCCACCATGACCACGACTACCGCCCCGCAGCGTATTCGGGAAATTCCCTACAACTATACTTCCTACACCGACCGCGAAATCGTCATCCGCCTGTTGGGCGATGAGGCGTGGCAGATTCTGCAGGACTTGCGCGGACAGCGCAGGACGGGGCGTTCGGCGCGGATGTTGTTTGAAGTGTTGGGCGATATTTGGGTGGTCGTGCGCAATCCGTATCTGGTCGATGATTTGCTGGAGCACCCGAAACGCCGTGCCGCGCTGGTGCGGGAAATGCGCCACCGGTTGAACGAAATCCGCAAACGCCGCGACGACAATCCGCAAGTCGATGTATTGGTGGCGGCGGCGGAAAAGGCGGTCGAGCGTTTTGACGGCAGCTTTGACGAAACGCGCCAAAAGCGGCGGCAGATTTTGGAGCGTTTGAGCAAAATCACCAAGCCGCACAATATTATGTTTGACGGGCTGGCGCGGGTAACGCACGTTACCGACGCGACCGACTGGCGCGTGGAGTATCCGTTTGTCGTCGTCAATCCCGACACGGAGGCGGAAGTCGCGCCTTTGGTGCGCGCCTTAATCGAGCTGGATTTGGTCATTATTCCGCGCGGCGGCGGCACGGGTTATACCGGCGGCGCCGTGCCTTTGGATGCCATGAGCGCGGTCATCAATACGGAAAAGCTGGACAAGCATCGCGGCGTCGAATTCGTCGAACTGGCAGGCTTGGATGGCAAACATCCGATTATCCATTGCGGCGCGGGCGTGGTAACGCGGCGGGTGGAAGAAACCGCGCATCAGGCGGGTTTGGTGTTCGCCGTCGATCCGACTTCCGCCGACGCGTCCTGCGTGGGCGGCAATGTGGCGATGAACGCGGGCGGAAAAAAAGCCGTGCTGTGGGGGACGGCGTTGGACAACCTCGCCTACTGGCAGATGGTCAACCCGCAGGGCGAATGGCTGCGTATCGAGCGCGTGCGCCACAATTTCGGCAAAATTCACGACGAAGAAACCGCCGTGTTCAACGTTCACACGCTGGATTCAGACGGCCTCAATGTCGTTAAAACCGAACGCTTGGAAATCCCTGGCCACAAATTCCGCAAAGTCGGTTTGGGTAAAGACGTTACCGACAAATTCTTGAGCGGCCTGCCTGGTGTGCAGAAAGAAGGTACGGACGGCATCATCACCAGCGTCGCCTTCGTGTTGCACAAAATGCCGAAATACACGCGCACCGTGTGTATGGAGTTTTTCGGTACGGTTGCCACCGCCACGTCTTCTATCGTCGAAATCCGCGATTTCCTGCTCGCCCACGACAGCGTGCGGCTGGCCGGTTTGGAACATTTGGACTGGCGTTATGTCCGCGCCGTCGGCTACGCCACCAAAGCGGCAGGCAAGGGGCGGCCGAAAATGGTCTTGTTGGCGGACGTGGTTTCAGACGACGAAGCCGCCGTACAGGCAGCCGCCGAACACATCTGCGAACTTGCCCGCGCCCGCGACGGCGAAGGCTTTATCGCCGTGTCGCCCGAAGCGCGCAAAACCTTCTGGCTCGACCGCAGCCGCACCGCCGCCATCGCCAAGCACACCAACGCCTTTAAAATCAACGAAGACGTAGTGATTCCGCTGGAGCGGCTGGGCGAGTATTCGGACGGCATCGAACGCATCAACATCGAGCTTTCCATCCAAAACAAACTCACCTTGTGCGCCGCATTGGAGCAATATCTTTCGGGCAAACTCCCCATCGACAAAATGGGCACGGACCTGCCGACCGCCGAACTTTTAGGCGAACGCGGCAAACACGCCCTTGCCCACGTTTCCGCCGTTAAAGAGCGTTGGGACTGGTTGCTTGCCCATCTGGACACGCCGCTTGCCGACTACAAAGCCCGCTACGGCGCAACCGTCCATGCCGCGCCCGAAGCCAAAGACGACGAGAGCTGTTTCACCGCATTCCGCGACTTCCGCCTGCGCGTGTCCGTCAAAGAAGACGTAATGAAACCGCTCGCCGAAATCTTCAGCGGCAAAACTGACACCAAAATCATCGAAGGTTTGGGCAAAATCCACGCCAAAACCGTGCGCGGCAGAGTATTCGTCGCGCTGCATATGCACGCCGGCGACGGCAATGTCCACACCAACATCCCCGTCAATTCAGACGACGCCCAAATGCTTCAGACGGCCTACCGTTCGGTCGAACGCATCATGAAGCTCGCCCGTTCGCTCGGCGGCGTGATTTCCGGCGAACACGGCATCGGCATCACCAAGCTCGAATTTCTGACCGATGAAGATTTGCAGCCATTTTGGGACTACAAAAACCAAGTCGATCCCAAACACACCTTCAACCGTCACAAACTGATGAAAGGCTCGGACTTACGCAACGCCTACACGCCGTCTTTCGAGCTTTTGGGCGCGGAATCGCTGATTATGGAGAAATCAGACCTCGGCACCATCGCCGATTCCGTCAAAGACTGCCTGCGCTGCGGCAAATGCAAACCCGTCTGCTCCACCCACGTTCCGCGTGCCAACCTGCTGTACAGCCCGCGCAACAAAATCCTCGGCGTGGGGCTCTTGACCGAAGCCTTCTTATACGAAGAGCAAACCCGCCGCGGCGTTTCCATCAAACACTTTGAAGAACTCATGGACATCGGCGACCACTGCACCGTGTGCCACCGCTGCGTCAAACCCTGCCCCGTCAACATCGACTTCGGCGACGTAACCGTAGCCATCCGCAATTACCTTGCCGATTCCGGCCACAAACGCTTTGCACCCGCCGCATCGATGGGTATGGCATTTTTGAACGCTACCGGCCCGAAAACCATCAAAGCCCTGCGCGCCGCCATGATACAGACCGGCTTCCCCGCGCAGAACTTCGCTTATAAAATCGGCAAACTCCTGCCCGTCGGCACCAAAAAACAAAAAGCCGAACCCAAAGCCACCGTCGGCACCGCTCCGGTCAAAGAACAAATCATCCACTTCATCAACCGTCCTTTGCCTAAAAGCGTGCCCGCCAAAACACCGCGCTCCATGCTCGGCATAGAAGACGACAAAAGCATCCCCATCATCCGCAACCCCGCCGCGCCCGAAGATGCCGAAGCCGTGTTCTACTTCCCCGGCTGCGGTTCCGAGCGTTTGTTCAGTCAAATCGGACTCGCTGTTCAAGCCATGCTCTGGCACGTCGGCGTACAAACCGTCCTGCCGCCCGGCTATATGTGTTGCGGCTATCCGCAGGACGCGGGCGGAAACAAGGCAAAAGCCGAGCAAATGAGCACCAACAACCGCGTCGCCTTCCACCGCATGGCGAACACCCTCAACTACCTCGACATCAAAACCGTCGTCGTCAGTTGCGGTACCTGCTACGACCAGCTCGAAAAATACCGCTTCGAAGAAATCTTCCCCGGCTGCCGCATCATCGACATCCACGAATACCTGCTCGAAAAAGGCGTGAAACTGAACGGCGTGAAAGGTCAGCAATACCTCTACCACGACCCCTGCCACACGCCCATCAAAACCATGAACGCCACCCAAATGGCAAGCAGCCTCATAGGGCAGAAAGTCGTCTTAAGCGACCGCTGCTGCGGCGAATCCGGCATGTTCGCCGTCAAACGGCCCGACATCGCCACCCAAGTCAAGTTCCGCAAACAGGAAGAAATCGAGAAAAACCTCAAAGAGCTGCCGCAGGGCGAACCCGTCAAAATGCTCACCACCTGCCCCGCCTGCCTGCAAGGACTGAGCCGCTACGCCGACGACAACGACATGCCCGCCGACTATATCGTCATCGAAATGGCGAAACACATCCTCGGTGAAAACTGGCTGGACGAGTTTGTGAAAAAAGCCAACAACGGCGGCGTGGAGAAAGTGTTGCTGTAAGGTTTGTATGGTTTTCAGACGACCTCAAAGGTCGTCTGAAAACCGTCATTCATTAAATCGGTGGAGAGACTTTGGAAGGTTGGAGAAGAGTTTGCCGAACCCTTAATACAATGAGCCGAACAGTCAATCCGATTTTCAGACGACCCCTACGTTTTAAGCAGATGAAAGCAGTTTGAATGGCACCCTGACGGCTGTACCCTCCAGCCGTCAGGGTGCATTTTTATAGTGGATTAACTTTAAACCAGTACGGCGTTGCCTCGCCTTAGCTCAAAGAGAACGATTCTCTAAGGTGCTGAAGCACCAAGTGAATCGGTTCCGTACTATCTGTACTGTCTGCGGCTTCGTTGCCTTGTCCTGATTTAAATTTAATCCACTATGCGTAGGCGGGGGCGGGAATGACGGTAGCCAGACAGAAATCTATGCCACGACGCGCAACCTGCCCCCTCTCCCGTCCGGCGGGAGAGGGTTGGGGAGAGGGTGGCTTTACGGGCTGCACCAATTTGATTTTGCCTAAAGCCGCGAAGCCACCCCCATCCTAACCTTCCCCCGCAGGACGGGGGAAGGGACAAGGTTGCTGATACGGTAAAAGGTCGTCTGAAACTGAAAATTTGGTTTCAGACGACCTCTTCTCATAATCAGAACATGCTAAATACCCCGCCAGATAGGGAAGGGCAGGTTGCCGTTGAAGCAACGAGTAGCGTGATATCCCGATCAGCATGATACTGCTTAAAGGCGGATGAAGCAGGCGGATGGTTGTATGGATTGCTGCAAACGGGAGCGTTGCAGTTTGAGATGGAAAAAGCCGAGTCCTGTTTATGCAGAACCCGGCTTATAGGGAGCGCCCAAATAGGCTTTTACGAGCGTCCGAGATTTGAGGCGCAGTTTAGATTCAAATTCAGACGACCTGTTGTGACATCAGATTGCTTAACGCAGTTCTGTATGCAGGCGGCTGAGGAGCGTAGAGGCATCGCTGCCTTTGTATGCGCTGCCGTCTTTGTTCAAGAGGCTGATGCGCGAACCGCCGTTGACTGGCTCGACGAATACGATGATCTCGGGGTAGGCAGCCGGTTTCTCAACTTTTTTGCCTTTGCCCAGCATACGGCCGAAGAAGCCCGGTTTTTTCGTGGAAACGGCGTCGCTTTCGTTAGGCGCCTGTTGAACCAAGAAGGCGTGGCGTTCGATGTTTTGACCCAAGACATTCAAGCCGATGCGGTCGAGGGCAAGCGCGGTGCGTCGCCAGTTGCGGCCGTAGTCGCCGGAGACGAGCAGGGTGTTGCCGTCGATTCGTGCCAATTCGCTGCCGCTGCGTTTGGCAACGCTTTGGGTCAGCGCGTTCTCAGCTTGTTGCTGATCAACGCCCAAGTATTGCATGAAGCGTGCGAGGAAGGCGGCTTCAAGGTTGGGGTCGTTGGCGGCAGGCTGCCACATGGTCGTGTCTTTTTTCTTGTCGGCGTAAACTTCTTTCATGCCTTTGTGGGCGAAGAAGACGTCGGTCGTGCCGTTTTTGCCTTGTTCGATGCGGATGATGAATTTATCGCGCTCGCTGGTGGAATAGATACCGCCCATGCCGACTTTGTCTAAGAGGCGGCGCAGGCCGTCTTGCGGGATTTTGGCGCGGTTTTCCGCCCATTCGGTTTCCATTTGACCGATGCCGGGTTCTTCGGATTTGATGTCAAAGCCGTTTTCTTGCCAGAATGCTTTCAACAGAGGCCAAATTTCGGCAGGGGATTTACCTTGGACTTCAATCCAACGTTGGTTGCCGTCGCGCTCCAAACGGACGCCTTTGACGGATTTGAGGACTTCGGAGTTGGCGGCCTGTTGGGTTGCCGATGTACGGCGGCTCAGGTCGCTGGCGCGGACGGCACCGCTGCCTGCGGGTATTTGATAGAGGTTGCCTTGATCGGGGTTGTTCAAATCAGGCGGTACTTCTAATTTGACGATTTTGCGTGTCTGGGTTTGGTAGTCCAGCTTAGGCAGGTCTTTTTTGTTGCCCGAACAGGCAGTCATGCTGATCAGGGCGATTGCTACGACGACAGGTTTCATATAGGTCATATTGGTTTCCTGTGGGATGTGATGGGTTAACGGCAGGTCGTCTGAAAACGGTTTTCAGACGACCTTTGCGGTTTATGCGGTGAGTTGTCCGGATTCTTGCAATGCGGCGCGGACTTTTGCCTGTCCGGCTTCGGTCAGGGGGACGAGCGGCAGGCGGACATAAGGGTCGCATTTGCCCAATGCGGAGATGCCCCATTTGGGCGCGGCAGGGCTTGGTTCGCAGAACATAGTGTTATAAATCGGAATCAGGCGGTCATTTAATTGACGAGCGGTCGCAATATCGCCTGCAAGGGCGGCGCGGCACATATCGGCGAAGAGTTTGGGGGCGACATTGGCGGCAACGGTCACGACGCCTTTCCCGCCGCAGAGCATGAAGGGCAGGCCGGTGGGGTCATCGCCGGAAAGGATGGTGAAGCCTTCGGGCGCGTGTTTGATTAATTCGAGATTGCTGCCGATGTTGCCGCTGGCTTCTTTGACGCCGACGATATTCGGGATTTTGGCAAGGCGCAGGATGGTGTCGTTGGTCATGCTGACGACGGTGCGGCCGGGTACGTTGTAGATAATCATCGGAATCGAAGTGGATTCGGCGATGGTTTTGAAATGTTGGTAAATGCCTTCTTGGGAGGGCTTGTTGTAATAAGGGACGACGGAGAGGGTGTAGTCTGCACCGGCTTTTTCGGCGGCGCGGGAGAGCGCGATGGCTTCGAGGGTGTTGTTGGCGCCGGTACCTGCGATAACGGGAACGCGCTTGTTGACGTGTTTGACCGTTTCTTCGATTACGCTTAAATGTTCTTCGACGGAGAGGGTGGCGGATTCGCCTGTCGTGCCGACGGCGACGATGCCGTCGGTACCGCTTTCGATGTGCCAGTCAATCAAATCGCGGAGTTGTTCGTAATGGATGCTGCCGTCTTGATTCATGGGTGTAATCAGGGCAACCAAGCTACCTTGTAACATACGGAAACCTTTTTATTCATTGTGTGAGGTCGATTATGCTTCGGATTGTAGCTTACTTTGTTGTTTGTGTGAAACATATCGGCCGGACGGTTGGTTTAAAGGCTTAAGGGCTATCATATCTTAATAAATAATATTTTTTATAATCATAAAATTATTGGTTTTGAGCGGTGGAAGTGCTGTCAAGAATTAAAATGTGTTAAGCGCATAAATACCGTCTAAAAATGAAGGACTGTCTGGCGCGGAAATTCAAAGAAATTCGAATTTGGGCGGCCGGAGATGTTTTTGCGCTGGAGGATTAGAATTGATAAGGAATCTTTGATTCGCTACAATTTCGTTCCTTAAAATTTTTTAACGTTTGACAACGGACAGGAAGACTGCAATGGCTGAAACAATGAAAAAACAGGCGGATACGCCTGATTTGGTGTACGGTTTGGAGGATAAACCGCCATTCGGAAATGCCTTATTAAGCGCGATAACGCATCTTCTGGCGATTTTTGTGCCGATGATTACGCCCGCGCTGATTGTGGGCGGCGCGCTGGAATTGCCGGTGGAGATGACGGCGTATCTTGTGTCGATGGCGATGGTGGCGTCGGGTGTCGGCACTTATTTGCAGGTCAACCGCTTCGGGCCGGTCGGTTCGGGGATGTTGTCTATCCAGTCGGTGAATTTCTCGTTCGTTACTGTCATGATTGCGCTCGGCGCTGGGATGAAAGAGGGCGGTTTGACTAAGGATGTGATGATTTCGACGCTGCTAGGCGTATCGTTTGTCGGCGCGTTTTTGGTGTGCTTCTCGGCATGGCTTCTGCCGTATTTGAAAAAAGTGATTACGCCGACGGTCAGCGGCGTGGTCGTGATGCTGATTGGTTTGAGTCTGGTACACGTCGGCATTACCGATTTCGGCGGCGGCTTCGGTGCGAAGGCGAACGGCACGTTCGGCTCGATGGAAAACTTGGGGCTGGCGTCGCTGGTGTTGTTGATCGTGTTGATATTCAACTGCATGAAAAATCCGCTCTTGCGTATGAGCGGTATCGCGGTCGGGTTGATTGTCGGCTACATCGTCGCGCTGTTTTTGGGCAAAGTGGATTTTTCCGCACTGCAAAACCTGCCGCTGGTTACGCTGCCTGTACCGTTTAAATACGGTTTTGCTTTCGATTGGCACGCATTTATTGTGGCGGGCGCAATTTTCCTATTGAGCGTGTTTGAGGCGGTCGGCGATTTGACCGCGACGGCAATGGTGTCCGACCAGCCGATTGAAGGCGAGGAATACACCAAACGCTTGCGCGGCGGCGTGTTGGCGGACGGTTTGGTATCGGTGATTGCGACGGCTTTGGGTTCGCTGCCGTTGACGACTTTTGCGCAAAACAACGGCGTGATTCAGATGACCGGCGTGGCTTCGCGCCATGTGGGCAAATATATTGCCGTGATTTTGGTGTTGCTGGGTTTGTTCCCCGTGGTCGGACGCGCGTTTACGACGATTCCGAGTCCGGTGTTGGGCGGCGCGATGGTTTTGATGTTTGGCTTGATTGCGATTGCGGGCGTGCGGATTTTGGTCAGCCACGGCATCCGCAGACGAGAGGCGGTGATCGCGGCAACATCGGTCGGTTTGGGCTTGGGCGTGGCGTTTGAACCGGAAGTATTTAAAAACCTGCCAGTCTTGTTCCAAAACTCCATTTCCGCCGGTGGCATTACGGCGGTTATCCTGAATCTGCTTTTGCCGGAGGATAAAACCGACAAAATCGTCAAAATCGATACCGAGGGGCTGGAGCATTAAGTTTCAAGCGTAAACAAAAAGGTCGTCTGAAAATTTGATTTTCAGACGACCTTTTCTATCGGGCTTGAATTGAAACCGTATTCTGTCAAAGAAGTCGGTTTGTATAGTGGATTAAAATAAAAATGAGACAAGGCGGCAACGCCCGCCGTGTACGGATAGTACATAAGGGCGTTGGCAACGCCGTATCATTGCAATTTTAATCCACTATAATTTATTTGCCGATGGTGACGCGCTTGATGATGACCGGTTTGACGGGGACGTTTTGGTGGAAGCCGCGTGTCGCAGTCGGGGTTTTGCTGATTTGCTGCACGACATCCATGCCCGAAGTCACTTTGCCGAAGACGGCATAGCCGTAGCCTTGCGGAGTTTTGTTTTTGAAGTCGAGGAATGCGTTGTCGGCAGTGTTGATGAAGAACTGGCTGGTGGCGGAATTAGGATCGCCGGTACGCGCCATGGCGATGGTGCCGACGGTGTTTTTCAAGCCGTTGTCCGCTTCGTTGTTGATGGCTTTGTCTGTGGCTTTTTGGGCAAGATCAGGGGTAAAGCCGCCGCCTTGAATCATAAAGCCGTCGATAACGCGGTGGAAGACGGTGTTGTCGTAAAAGCCTTTGCGGGCGTAGCTGACGAAGTTGGCGACGGTTTTCGGCGCTTTGGTTTCGTCGAGCGACAGGCTGATGTTGCCCATATTGGTTTCGATGACAGCATGTGTCTCGGCTTGGGCGTTGAAGGCTGCGGAAAGGGCAAGGGCGGCGAAAGTGAGTTTGAGGGTTTTGTTCATTTGAGTGTTTCTCGTAGTGTGAAAATCAAACGTTATTATCGCGGATTTTATGTGAAATCTCTAAAAGGCGTTGTGAAATATTTTAAGGTCGTCTGAAAACGGATACAGTAAACTTCGTTTTCAGACGACCTTTTGTGTTGCGCAGTGGCTTATTGTTTGGCTGCTTCGATTTGGATGTCAATGCGGACGTTTTTGGTCATGCCTGCATCAACCAGATAGTCCACGCCCCATTTGGTGCGGTCAATGGTGGTGCTGAAGTCGCCGCCGCAAACTTCGGTTTTCGCCATCGGGCTTTGGTAGCAGTTGAATTTTTCGGCTTTGAGTTTGACGGGGGCGGTTTTGCCGTGCATGGTCAGGTTGCCGTCAACGGAGAGCAGTTTTTTGCCGTTGAAGTTGAATTTGGTGGAAACGAAGCGGATGTTCGGGTATTTGGCGGCATCGAAGATGTCGGCGGATTTCAGGTGGTCGGTAAAGTGTTGCGAACCGCTTTGCAGGTTGGCAACAGGGATAGTGATGTCGATTTTGCCAGTGCGTTTTGCTTGGTCGAAATCGACGGAACCGGTCAGACCGTAAAAACCGCCGACGTTGGTGCTGGTGTTGAAGTGGTCGATGGCGAAACGGGCGTTGGCGTGGTGTTCGTCCACTTTGTAGGTGGCGGCTGAGGCAGTACCGATGGCTGCTGCTGCGAGTGCGGCGAAGATGATTTTTTTCATGATGGTCGTCCTTTGTATGAGGTTATAAAGACGTTTATCTTAACATAGGAAAGAATGCATATCATTTCTTAAAGGTGAACGGTGGATTTACTTGGATTTGATGATGGGGTCGTCTGAAAACTGAGAAGGGGAAATCTGAGAAGGGCAATATTAATGAAAAAAGCGCGGAATTATCCGCGCTTTTGGTTTTCAGACGACCTTTTACAAGGCGGCGAGTACCGCGTCGCCCATTTCGGAGCAGGAAACGAGTTTCGTGCTTTCTTCGTAAATGTCGCCGGTGCGCAAGCCTTGTTGCAGCACTTTTTGGACGGCGCTTTCGACTTGTTGCGCGCGGGTTTCGTCGTTCAGGCTGTAACGCAGCAGCATGGCAAGCGAGAGGATGGTGGCCAGCGGGTTGGCTTTGTTTTGTCCGGCGATGTCAGGGGCGGAGCCGTGTGACGGTTCGTACAGGCCTTTGCCGCTTTCGTCCAGCGAGGCGGAGGGCAGCATGCCGATGGAGCCGGTCAGCATGGAGGCTTCGTCGGAGAGGATGTCGCCGAAGATGTTGCCGGTGGCGATGACGTCGAATTGTTTGGGTGCGCGCACGAGCTGCATGGCGGCGTTGTCCACATACATGTGGGAGAGTTCGACGTCGGGGTATTGTTTGCCGATTTCTTCAAAGATTTCGCGCCAAAGTTCGGTGGTTTCCAAGACGTTGGCTTTGCCGACGGAGCAGACTTTTTTGCTGCGTTTTTGGGCGGATTGGAAGGCGACGTGGGCGATGCGGCGGATTTCGCTTTCGCTGTATTTCATGGTGTTGTAGCCTTCGCGTTCGCCGTTTTCCAAAACACGGATGCCGCGCGGTTCGCCGAAGTAGATGTCGCCGGTGAGTTCGCGCACGATGAGGATGTCGAGGCCTGCGACGATTTCGGGTTTGAGCGTGGAGGCGTTGGCAAGCTCGGGGTAGAGGATGGCGGGACGCAGGTTGGCAAACAGGTTCAGGTCTTTGCGGATGGCCAATAGTCCGCGCTCGGGACGCAGCGGGCGGTCAAGGTTGTCGTATTGCGGGCTGCCGACTGCGCCGAGCAGGACGGCATCGGCTTTGCGGCAGAGGTTTTGTGTGAATTCGGGATAGGGATGGCCGTATTCGTCGTAGGCTTCGCCGCCTAGTGGGGCGTATTCGTAGCTGGCGTCCAAGCCTTGGGCGATGAGTTTGTCGAGTACGCGGACGGTTTCGGCGACGATTTCGGGGCCGATGCCGTCGCCTCGGAGGATGGCGATATGTTTGGTCATGACAAAATCCTTATGAGGGTTTGGAAAAGGGGAGGTCGTCTGAAAACGGCAAAGCGTTTTCCATTTGTAAGGATGGTGTTTTCAGACGACCTTTTGTGTCTGTTTGCAGGTCGGTTTGCTTGAACGAGGCTGATTGTACCATTGTGGCATCGAGAAAGCTGCGTGGAAATCATGCAGGTGGATTCGTTGGGAATGCGATGGCCGATGTAGCCGAGTTTTACAGTATTTGCGAAGGATTGAAGGAAATCAGTAGCGTTCTGCTTCGATACGGATTTTAAAGACGGCTTTGCGTATGGACTTTTCTTCGCCCACCAGCGGGGCGTGTGCGTCGTTGGGGAAGAAGAGGGCGAACTCGCCCGGTTGGAGCGTGAGCCAGGTTTCCGGTTCACAGTCGAAAAATTCGATGTCGCGCTTTTCGTCGTAGCCCAAACCGTTTTTCAGACGACCCCTGTCTATCCAGCCGTAGGTTTCTTCCCCGTTGATGGGGACTTGGATGTCGATGTGTTTCAAATGCGCCTCGGGCTTGGCTTCGGCTTTGCTCCTCATCGGTTCGCTGCCGACAAAAAGGCGGATATTGGGGTTTGCGCACGGCACTTGGCCGTCGGGCAGGGCGGCGAAATCCAGCGTTTGCAACAGGCGGACGGCGTCGGCGAAGTCAGGGTGCAGCGCGGCGTAGCGTGCGGCGTTGGTGATGGTGTCGGTAATCATGGTTTTTTGATTGGAAAGGTCGTCTGAAAAAGCATTCCTTACAGGATGGTTTTTTGTAAATCTAAAGTGGCAGCATAATGTTCGGCAATGGGGATAGGCTTGCGGCTGACTTGGTTGATGTCGCCATCTTCTTCGGTACATAAAAATGGAAAGAACGTATAAACACTGTCGCCACTCAAATCGCGGATTTCTTCGCGCCAATTCTGCCAGCGTAGGTTTTCATAATACATTTGTAGGTCGCCTACTAATGCCCAATGCAAGAAATCGCCATAGCCTTTTTCACAATCTTCCCATTCGAGCGTATCCGGTGGAAGGTAGAAAACATTGCCGGGTGTGCCGTCTAATCCGCCTCCATTGATGGCAAAGTAGCCGCCTGCGGCATCATCGGCAATCAGGTAATAGGGCGCGGGTGCGGCAGGTTCGGATTGTGTGCGGCCGAGATTCCAGCTTCCCAGTCCGCGAGGCAGTTTTGCGCTGCCCGAACCCAGTATCCGCAACCAGCCGTCGTCAATCAGGATGCCGCCGGTTTCATAAACGACCGCACCCATAAATGAACGTGTGGTTACTTGGGTTTTTAAGAGTTCGGCTTCTGAGGCGGCAGAATCGCGCGGCAGGATTTCTACGGGATTAGCGGCTTCGGTAAGCCACTCTTGAATCAGCGGCCATGCGGGGTCGGTGGTGTTGATGAGGTCGGATAATGTTTTCATTTGGGACTAATTGAAATGAGCGGAGCAGATTTCTATTCTCTGCATTTGGTCTGACGCACAAAAAACAGGCAGCCTGCATAATTATTGCAGGCTGCCTGCTGTTTTAACCGTTAAACAGCCAAGGCTGGCTTTGGCGACGTTTTTCTTCGAAATTGCGGATTTCGTCAGCATGTTGCAGGGTTAAGCCGATTTCGTCCAAACCGTTTAAGAGGCAGTGTTTGCGGTGTTCGGTAATGTCGAATTTGAATGTCTCGCCGCTAGGTGTGGTCAGGGTTTGTTCGGCAAGGTCGATGGAGAGCTGATAGCCTTCGTTGGCCTCGACTTCTTTGAAAAGCTGATCAACTTGTTCTTCAGTCAACACGATGGGCAGGAGGCCGTTTTTGTAGCAGTTGTTGAAGAAGATATCGGCAAAGCTGGGCGCGATGACGGCGCGGAAACCGTAGTCGTCCAATGCCCAAGGGGCGTGTTCGCGCGAGGAGCCGCAGCCGAAGTTTTTGCGCGTCAACAGGATTTGCGCGCCTTGGTAACGCGGCTGGTTCAGCGAAAAATCGGGGTTCAGCGGACGTTTGCTGTTGTCCATGCCCGGTTCGCCGTGGTCGAGATAACGCCATTCGTCAAAGGCATTGGGACCGAAGCCGCTTCGTTTGATGGATTTTAAAAATTGTTTGGGGATGATGGCGTCGGTATCGACGTTGCTGCGGTCGAGCGGGGCGACGATGGCGGTGATTTTGGTAAAGGCTTTCATGTCAGGTTCTTATAGGAATAATGTGAAAAAATGATGGTTGTTTGGCGGGTTGGATTAACGTGTGCTGTGCAAACCGATTCGGTTGCCTTCGGTATCTTCGATAAAGGCGGCAAAGCCGTTGGCGATGGGGAATTTCCCCTGCAACAATTTTCCGCCTGCCGAAACGGCTTTTTCTGCGGTCTCGGTACAATCCGGACAATTGAAGAAAATGGTCGTGCCTCCGTGGCCGGGTTGGGCGTTGCTGTCGTGCCAAATCATGCCGGCAGTACCGTGTTGCGTGTAATCGGCTGGGAAAATGATGAAACGGAAGCCGTTACCGCCGATGTTTTGTAAAGGTTTGCCGAAGACGGATTCGTAAAACGCTTTGGCTCGATCCAAATCTTGGGCATGAATGCCAAACCAGCTTGACGGATTGCTCATAGTTTCCTCCTTTATATGGAATGCTGAATATTTCCGGATACCTTATTGATGTAGGGTAAGAGGTCGTCTGAAAAAGAGTTCGGATTTTCAGACGACCTCGGCTGCCGGTTTATTCGGTAGCGGCTTCGATTTTGCTGCCTACATTGCTCATTCCGCGGCCTACGGCGTTGCCGCCTTTTTTAACGGCTTCCTCGGTCTTGTCGGCTACGTGCTCGGCAGTTTCTTTGGTTTTATCCCAGTTGCGGCTGGTGTCATCTTTTGCTCCGGACCAAGTGCTGGAACAGGCAGACAAGATGAAGGCTGCGGCAGCCAATGCAAAAAGTTTTTTCATAATGGATTCCTTTCAAGTGAAAATTGATTGAAAAGGTTTCAGACGTTTTGCGCAACGATAGGGAGATTTGCTTGAGCAACGTGTTTTCAGACGACCTCTATTGATGAGGTCGTCTGAAAGATTATGCCATGGTGCGGATGTCGGTAAATTTACCGTTTACCGCGGCGGCAGCAGCCATAGCGGGGCTGACCAAGTGCGTGCGCCCGCCGTTGCCTTGGCGGCCTTCGAAGTTGCGGTTGGAAGTGGAGGCGCAGCGTTGGCCCGGAGTGAGGCGGTCGGCGTTCATGGCGAGGCACATCGAGCAGCCCGGTTCACGCCACTCGAAACCGGCATCGATGAAGATTTTGTCCAAGCCTTCTTGTTCCGCTTGTCGTTTGACCAAGCCGGAGCCGGGAACGATTAACACGCGCTGTACATTGTCGGCTTTTTTACGGCCTTTGGCGACGGCGGCGGCTTCGCGCAAGTCTTCGATGCGGCTGTTGGTGCAGGAACCGATGAATACGATGTCGACGGGGATTTCGTTCAGCGGCGTGCCGGCTTCCAAACCCATGTATTCGAGGGCGCGTTCCATGCCGCTGCGTTTGACGGGATCGGTTTCTTCGGCAGGGTTTGGCACTTTGCCGCTGATGTCCAAAACCATTTCGGGTGATGTGCCCCATGTTACTTGCGGTTCGATGTCTTCGGCTTTGAAACGGTATTCTTTGTCGAATACCGCGCCTTCGTCGGAAACCAGCGTGCGCCAGTATTCGACGGCTTTGTCCCACGCTTCGCCTTTGGGTGCGAAGGGTTTGTCTTTGACATAGTCGATGGTGGTTTGATCGACGGCAACCATGCCGGAGCGCGCACCTGCTTCAATCGCCATGTTGCACAGAGTCATGCGGCCTTCCATAGAGAGGCTGCGGATAGCTTCGCCTCCGAACTCGATGGCGTAGCCCGTACCGCCTGCCGTGCCGATTTGTCCGATGATGTAGAGGGCGACGTCTTTGGCGGTAACGCCCGGTTTCAGACGACCTTCAACGGCAATCAGCATGGATTTGGATTTTTTCGCGGTAATGCACTGGGTTGCCATGGTGTGTTCGACTTCGGAAGTACCGATACCGTGTGCCAGCGCGCCAAACGCGCCGTGGGTAGAGGTGTGCGAATCGCCGCAGACGACGGTCATGCCGGGCAGGGTCGCGCCTTGTTCCGGACCCATGACATGAACGATGCCTTGACCTTTATCCATGAACGGGAAGTAGGCGAGTGCGCCGAACTCTTTGATATTTTTGTCCAAAGTATCGACTTGCAGCTTGGAAATCGGGTCTTGGATGCCTTTGTCCCAATCGCCGGTCGGTGTGTTGTGGTCGGCAGTGGAAACGACGCTGTCGATACGCCACAGTTTGCGTCCCGCCATTTTCAGACCTTCAAATGCTTGCGGGCTGGTGACTTCGTGCACTAAATGACGGTCGATATAGAGCAGGACAGTGCCGTCTTCTTCTTCGCGGACGACGTGGCTGTTCCAGAGTTTGTCGTAGAGGGTTTGTGCGCTCATGATGGGTTATCTTTACTTATTAATAATAGGAGTAGATGGTTTGTTTTGATGGGCGGATTTTAGGCTTTTTACAGGGGTAGCGCAATAGAAATTTGTCTAATTTCTACTTTTTCACATAAAAACCTAAAAATAACTTTCAAAAATTAGACAAATTGTAGAATTGTTGACAAAAAGAGGTATTTTATTTGAAACAATGCTTGTCGTACCGCCTAAAAAAGCACTATCATTTCCATCCGTATCCCACATCCGACAACAGAGGTATAGAGAATGAAATTACCGGTTATGGCTGCCGAACATCTGTCGCAACTTCAGGCGTTTGAAGCGAAAATCTTGTGCAACCACGCCAAAATCGAAGCATGGTTCCGTTCGCAATGGAACGCACACCGCCCGCCGTTTTACGGTTCGGTCGACATCCGTAATGCCGGTTACAAAATTTCGTCTATTGATATGAACCTGTTTCCCGGCGGTTTCAACAATCTGAATCCGAATTTCATCCCGCTGGCGGCAGTCGCGGCGCAAGATGCGGTTCAGCGTGCTTGCGAAACGGCAAAATCCGTATTGATTATTCCCGAAAACCATACCCGCAACACGTTCTACCTGCAAAACGTTTACGCACTCAGCGAGATTTTGCGCTCGGCAGGGTATGAAGTCCGTTTGGGCAGCCTGAATCCGGAAGTTACCGAGCCGACCGAATTTGAAACCGCGTTGGGCGACAAAATCCTGCTGGAACCTTTATTGCGTACCCGCGAGCGCGTCCATCTTGCCGACGGCTTCTCGCCTTGCGTCGTCTTGTTGAACAACGACTTGTCCGCTGGCGTTCCCGATATTCTCAAAGGCATCAGCCAAACCGTATTGCCTCCTCTGCACGGCGGTTGGACGACGCGCCGTAAAACAGAACATTTCAGCGCATACAACCAAGTCGCCGCAGAATTTGCCAAGCTGATTGGCATCGACGAATGGCAGATTAACCCGTATTTCGAAAAAATCGGCGGGTTGGACTTCCAAGAGCGCGAAGGCGAAGACGCGTTGGCGGAAGCGGTAGAACGCGTGCTGGCGAAAATTCAAGCCAAATACGACGAATTGGGCATTGCCGACCAGCCTTTCGTGATTGTCAAAGCCGACGCAGGTACTTACGGCATGGGCGTGATGAGCGTCAAATCCGCCGACGAAGTGCGCGGACTGAACCGCAAAAACCGCAACAAAATGGCGAAGGTCAAAGAAGGCTTGGAAGTCAGCGAAGTGATTGTCCAAGAAGGCATTTATACCTATGAAACCATGAACGGCGCCGTGTGCGAACCCGTCGTTTATATGATGGACCGTTTTGTTATCGGCGGCTTCTTCCGCGTACACGAAGGACGCGGAGCGGACGAAAACCTCAACGCCGGCGGCATGGTATTCGTCCCGCTGTCCAACAGCATTCCCACCGGCAGCGGCGACAACTCCCAAGAAGCCCCCGAAGCCTGCAAGCGCGTATTCGAACAATGGGACTCGCTCGGTATGCCGCGTTCCGAAAAAGACTGCGACGTGGACAACGAACACAACCGCCTCTACGTTTACGGCGTAATGGCGCGCCTGTCGCTGCTTGCCGCCGCGCTTGAGTTGGAGCAAACCGCCCCGTAAAGGATTACTTAAAATAGTAAAAGGTCGTCTGAAAACCATAGTTTAGGTTTTCAGACGACCTTTTTTTATGTAGGCAGGTAGGAATAGCAGGCAACCATTAAAGCAACAAGCCGCGGACGGTACGGACAGTGCGGTAGTTGCGGCAAAAAATCAGTTTATTCGCCATATGATTCGAAAGGGATGCAAAAAGCCCGAAAAGCACGGTTTTATGCTAAAATTCCCATCTATTTTTGCCATACGAAATAAAGAAAACCATGACCGACGCAACTATACGCAACGACCATAAATTCGCACTCGAAACCCTGCCCGTCAGCCTTGAAGACGAAATGCGCAAAAGCTATCTCGATTACGCCATGAGCGTGATTGTCGGCCGCGCGCTGCCCGATGTGCGCGACGGTTTGAAGCCGGTGCACCGCCGCGTGCTTTACGCCATGCACGAGCTGAAAAACAACTGGAACGCCGCCTACAAAAAATCGGCGCGTATCGTCGGCGATGTCATCGGTAAATACCATCCGCACGGCGATTCCGCGGTTTACGACACCATCGTGCGCATGGCGCAGGATTTTTCGATGCGCTACGTCTTAATCGACGGTCAGGGCAACTTCGGTTCGGTTGACGGCGACGGTGCCGCGGCCATGCGTTATACCGAAATCCGCATGGCGAAAATCGCCCACGAAATGCTGGCGGATATCGAAGAAGAAACCGTCAATTTCGGCCCGAACTACGATGGTAGCGAACATGAGCCGCTGGTGTTGCCGACCCGCTTCCCCGCGCTGTTGGTCAACGGCTCGTCTGGTATTGCCGTCGGTATGGCGACCAACATTCCGCCGCACAACCTCACCGACACCATCAACGCCTGTCTGCGCCTTTTGGACGAACCCGAAGCCGAAATCGATGAATTGATCAACATCCTGCAAGCCCCCGATTTCCCGACCGGCGCAACCATCTACGGCTTGAGCGGCGTGCGCGAAGGCTATAAAACCGGCCGCGGCCGCGTCGTCATGCGAGGTAAAACCCATATCAAGCCCATAGGCAAAAACGGCGAACGCGAAGCCATCATCATCGACGAAATTCCGTATCAGGTGAACAAAGCCAAGCTGGTGGAAAAAATCGGCGAACTGGTGCGCGAAAAAACGTTGGAAGGTGTATCCGACCTGCGCGACGAATCCGACAAATCCGGTATGCGCGTCGTTATCGAATTGAAACGCAATGAAAACGCCGAAGTCGTTTTAAACCAGCTCTACAAACTCACCCAGCTTCAAGACAGCTTCGGCATCAACATGGTCGCTTTGGTTGACGGTCAGCCGCGCCTGTTGAACCTGAAACAGATTTTGGCGGAATTCCTGCGCCACCGTCGGGAAGTCGTTACACGCCGCACTCTGTTCCGCCTGAAAAAAGCGCGTCATGAAGGCCATATCGCCGAAGGTAAAGCCGTTGCCCTGTCCAATATTGACGAGATGATTCGCCTCATCAAAGAATCCGCCGACGCGCCTGAAGCCAAAGAAAAACTGCTGTCCCGCGCATGGCGCAGCGGCTTGGTGGAAGACATGTTGAGCCGTACCGACCTCGACCTGCGCATGGCGCGCCCCGAAGGCCTGCCTGCCAACCTTGGCTTACAGGAACAAGGCTATTATCTGAGCGAAATCCAGGCCGACGCCATCCTGCGCATGAGCCTGCGCAACCTGACCGGCCTCGACCAAGAAGAAATTGTCGGCGATTACAAAACCATCATGGCAAAAATCATCGACTATTTGGACATTTTGGCGAAACCGGAACGCATCACCCAAATCATCCGCGAAGAATTGGAAGAAACCAAAACCAATTTTGGCGACGAACGCCGCAGCGAAATCAACCCGTTCGGCGGCGACATTGCCGATGAAGACCTGATTCCGCAACGAGAAATGGTCGTTACCTTGACCCACGGCGGCTATATCAAAACCCAGCCGACCACTGACTATCAGGCGCAGCGTCGCGGCGGACGCGGCAAACAGGCGGCGGCCACCAAAGACGAAGACTTCATCGAAACCTTGTTCGTCGCGAACACGCATGACTATTTGATGTGTTTCACCAACCTCGGCAAGTGCCACTGGATTAAGGTTTACAAACTGCCGGAAGGCGGACGCAACAGCCGCGGCCGTCCGATTAACAACGTCATCCAGTTGGAAGAAGGCGAAAAAGTCAGCGCCATCCTCGCTGTGCGTGAATTTCCCGAAGACCAATACGTCTTCTTCGCCACCGCACAAGGCATGGTGAAAAAAGTCCAGCTTTCCGCCTTTAAAAACGTCCGCAGTCAAGGCATCAAGGCCATCGCGCTCAAAGAAGGCGACTACCTCGTCGGCGCCGCCCAAACCAGCGGCTCGGACGACATCATGCTGTTCTCCAATTTGGGCAAAGCCATCCGGTTTAACGAATACTGGGAAAAATCCGGTAACGACGAAGCGGAAGATGCCGACATCGAAACCGAGATTTCAGACGACCTCGAAGACGAAACCGCCGACAACGAAAACGCTCTGCCAAGCGGCAAACACGGTGTGCGTCCGTCCGGTCGCGGCAGCGGTGGCTTACGCGGTATGCGCCTGCCTGCCGACGGCAAAATCGTCAGCCTGATTACCTTTGCCCCCGAAGCCGCGCAAAGCGATTTGCAAGTGCTGACCGCCACCGCCAACGGCTACGGCAAGCGTACCCCGATTGCCGATTACAGCCGTAAAAACAAAGGTGGACAAGGCAATATCGCCATCAACACTGGCGAACGCAATGGCGATTTGGTCGCCGCAACCTTGGTCGGTGAAACCGACGACCTGATGCTGATTACCAGCGGCGGCGTCCTCATCCGCACCAAAGTCGAACAAATCCGCGAAACCGGCCGAGCCGCAGCAGGCGTTCGCCTGATTAATCTGGACGAAGGCGAAACCTTGGTATCGCTGGAACGTGTTGCCGAAGAAGCGGAAGATGAAAATCCCGAGGCGGAAAATCCGGAAGGCAATGAAGCCGAGAACGCCGTATCGGATACTGATGGCGGCGAAGCGTAAATCAAGCTTCCGATTGACCGGAGCCGATTGGCAGGGTCGTCTGAAATAATAGGTTTTACAATATTAAGAATATCGGCTGAATGATTGCCTGTTCATCGTTTCTATTTCAATAGAAAGAGTGGGTGGGCAGGCAATAAGCCGCATGGTTTTAAAATCGATTTTTAATATACCAGCCCTGTCTCAGCCTTCTTTCAGATTTTCGATAATTTATTGATATAGTGGATTAAATTTAAATCAGAACAAGGCGACGAAGCCGCAGACAGTA
>CAUOMQ010000020.1:0-25295 GCA_963456805.1 uncultured Neisseria sp.
CTATATGATTTTTATCTTAAAATATAATCGCTACGCAACTTTCTTAAGAAGAAATTTGGCCGCACGTTGTTGAATTTGAGAAAAGATTCGGTTTATCTCTTGATAAATTTGCTCATTGTTCATAATGATGGCTCCTTAGGTTGAAAGTGAAAATTTATCTATTTTTTCTTCTTTATCCAAGAAGGTAAGGGATTTTAATAACCGACTGAATTGAGAGTCGAAATCTGCTTTATGTTCATCGTCTTGATTTGCTTCTCGTTGAATTTCTTTCAACAGAAGTTGGGTTAGTAAAATAGCTTGTTGTGCATTTAGATGTGTTACATCCAGCTGATTTTCAAGCTCTGCTAAAACATTTAACAAATCATCAATGGATGGGTCTGTTATCTCTAATAAAGCCCCAATACCACTACCTTGATAAATTTTACATATATACTCAATCAACTCCCGCAACAATTTAAAATTATCAATCAGAGTTATTTCTCTAACATCATCTTTTTTGTTCATTTTAGTACTGAATCCAGTGTAAGTCAAAAATAGAATTTTGGAATTCTACTATACCTTTTAAGTTTAAAACAAGTGTTTTGAAAGATTGAAATAGTTCTAGTTAATGGTAGTAATGATGGTAATTTATCTTGGTGGAGATAGTGTCTTTAAACCACAAATGCTAGGTTATATCAGACCTACACTACGTGCTGTGATTCGGAAACGCTTTCGTTTTTGAAACCGTGTTTTTTGTAAAACGGTATCAGGTTTTCCAAATAGGTTACGTCTAGCGGAACGGTCAATGCGTTTTCAGACGACCTACACCTTCAATACGGTTTTCCGATACACCCACTCTCCGGCAAACAAAAGCCCCATCAACACATACGACACGATGCCGGTATAAGCCGCCCACCAGTCGTAATATTGCAAGCCTGCCAGAATGGCGGCGGTTGCGCCGTTGAGGATGAAGAAGCCGCACCAGATTTGCGTAACGCGGCGGGTGTGGCGCACGCCTTCGGGCGGCAGGTCGGGGTGTTGCAGTCGGGCGAGGCGTTCAATGACGGTTTGTTTGGCAAACAGGCTGCCGCCGAAAACGGCGAGCATCAGCCCGTTGACGGCGACGGGATACCAATACATCGAGTCGGGTCGTCTGAAAATCAGTACGGCGGCGAAAAAGGCGGCAAGGATAATCGCCGTAATGCGTTGTGCTGTGGTTTGCGGCATGGCGGCGCGTATCAGCCACAGGACGCACATGGCGGCGGCAAGCCAGAAAAACGCGCCGTTTTCCCTGCCGTAATACCATAGGAGCGGATAGGCAAGGCTGGCGAGGGTCAGCAGGAGTTTTCCCAGTGTTTTCATAATGGTGTTCGGTTTCAGACGACTTTTGGGTTTTAGGGGGAGGAAGGTCGTCTGAAAGTTGTTTGGAAAAATAGTAGGGTCAGTTCAGCATGGCAATGGCGGCGGACAGAAAAAACGGTGCGACAAGGGTCAGGATAAAGCCGCTGACGACGGCGTATTTGATGTATTCGGCGCGGCAGTTTTCTTTGACAAAGGGCAGGGCGGAGTCCATTGCCGCTGCGCCGGAAATGCCGATTGCCGCCATAGGCTGCTTTCGTCCGTAGAAATACAGGAAGACGATGCTGATCATTTCGCGGAAAAAATCGGTCATAAACGCTGCCGCACCCATTTCGGGCGATACCGCTTTTCCAACCATAGGACCCGAAAGGGAGAACCAGCCGAAACCGCCCGACAATACTAGGCTTTGGGCAAACGAATAGGGCGAACATAGCGAAAAAACGAAACACGCGGCGGAGGTTGCAGCAACGGTCAGAAGCGGCAGCAGGAAAATCCTACGTCCGAATCCGCCAAGCTGGAAATCAACCAAGTCCATGCCAACCATGAAAATCAGCAGATAGAGGATATGGGTGCTGTCGATGGGCAGATTGCCAATCTGTCGCCCGAAAAAGGCAAATGCTGCCACACCCAAACCGAAAAAAGCAAAGGCTTTGAAACAGCCGTAAAAGGGTTTGATAAAGCTGCCCGACGGCGTGGAAGCAGTCGAGGCTTCGGGTTTGCGATAAAGCGCAATCAAGGTAAACGCGCTGATAATCAGTGCGAACAGCAGGGCATATTTGACGATGTCCGCGCCCAGATTCGGGTCGGTAAAGACGCTGCCAAACTCATAGCCCATGAAAAAGAGCAGAAGCAGGACAATAAAGGACAAGGGTTTGAGTAGGACTTGTCGAAGGGGTGGTGCAAGAAATTTACCAGATAGGAAACCAGTAGATAACAATGCAAGAATAATAAAGATCGATGATAAAGATGATTCCATATTTATAACTCTCCAGTTGAAAATTATTGATTTGATATTAAATATTTTGTTTCGTAAGAGAGAAGTCAATTAATATCATTGTTCTTTGAGCGGGTTTGCAGGTTGCAGTTTGCGGCCGGTTTCGCGTTTGATGTGGTCAATAAGGTCGATGGTGTCTTGGATTATTCGTTTTCTTCCTCATCTTTGCTTTTTTTAAAGTCGTCATATTCTTTGAACAGTTTAAAATATGTTGGATAAAGCTTGGCAATGCGTTTACGGTTTTTCGGGGTGCAGAATTTTGCCACCTCTTTGGGTTCATGAGATTTCGGATAGCGGGAAAAGAATTGAGTTTGCTCTTGTTCGGTCATTTTTTTGACCGTTGGGCAGATAGGGGACATTTCTGACTTGCTGTTGACCGTTCCAACCATAAGCCATGCCAGCATCCCGTTACGTTGAGTTTCCTCGTTCGTGTTTTTTTCACAAAATTCCATATCGTGATACATATCAAATGAATCATGAATGACTTGCATACACTCGGCATGTGTCATTTTTTTGATGAGGGAAATTTCAGCGTGCGCAGACAAGGCGGGGAGTAAGAGCAGTAGGGTAATGAGTTTTTTCATGGTGTTAGTTGTATAGTGGATTAAATTTAAACCAGTACGGCGTTGCCTCGCCTTGCCGTACTATTTGTACTGTCTGCGGCTTCGTCGCCTGGTCCTGATTTAAATTTAATCCACTATGTATTATGGATAAGTGAGAAAGGTTGATGTTGTTATTGATGTTCAGACGACCTTGCCGATTGACAAGGCCGTCTGAAAATATGCCGGTTTGGATCAGAATCAGGAATCTTGCGCCTGTACTTTCAAAACCGCCTGAACCACGTCTTCTACGGTGCGTACGTTGCGGAAGTCTTCGGCTTGCAGTTTGCGGCCGGTTTCGCGTTTGATGTGGTCGATGAGGTCGATGGCGTCGATGCTGTCGATTTCCAAATCTTCGTAGAGGTTGGTCTCGGGTTTGATGCGCTCGGGTTCGATTTCAAACAGGTTGACCAGTGCATCGGTCAGAAGGATGCGTACTTCTTGTTCGGTCATATCGCTTCTCCTTTATGCCTGACGGCTTTTGACGAATTCTGCCAGTGTTTTGACGTTGGCGAAGTTTTCGCGCAGGTTGTCGTTTTCGCCGTCGAGCTGGAAGCCGAAGGTTTTTTGCACTGCCAAACCGAGTTCCAGCGCGTCGACTGAATCCAGACCCAAGCCTTCGTCGCCGAAGAGCGGGTCTTCGCTGCCGATGTCGGCGGCGGTGATGTCTTCCAGCCCCAAGCTGTCGATGATCAATTCTTTGATTTGGTTTTCTAAGTTATTCATGTGGTTTTCCTTGTGAAATAGTCTTGAAGGTATTCGTTTAAACGCCTTGCGGCGATGGGTAGGGGTTTTTCCGCCAGCCATTCTTCGGGCAGGATGTCGTCGCCGACGGTGATTTCATAGTGGATTTTGTGCGGCGGTATTTTGTACCAAGGCTGGCCTTTTTTGAAATTGGGCGGCGTCATTTTGATGCACACGGGGGTGATGACCGATGCGCTGCGCAAACCGAGCGATACCGCGCCACGGTGCATTTTAACCTGTCCGTCCCAGCCTGTGCGCGTGCCTTCGGGGAAAATCAGCATACTTTGCCCGCTTTTGAACACGGCGTCGATTTCTTCCAACATTTCCATGCTTTCGTCGTTGGGGATGTAGCCGGAAGCGATAATCTGGCTCTTCATGCTGGGGTTGTTCAACAGGTCTTTTTTGACCAGTACGTTCGGGTCGGGGAAGTGGCTGACCATCAAGACGACATCCAGCAACGAGGGATGGTTGGCGAGGACGAGCTGCCCCGGCCGGCCGAGTTTTTCCAAGCCGTTGAAGCGGACGCTCAATACGCCTGACCATTGCAGATAGCCGACGAAAAAGCGCCAGACTTTCCCTATCATGCGCCGCGCTTCAAGCTGGCGTTTGATGTCGCCTTTGGTGGATTTGAGCGTGTAGGGCAACAGCGCGATTTTGAACAATACGCCTGCAACGCCGAAGAGGATGAAGCCGAACAGGGTGGCAAAGAAACGGCGGCAGTAGTCTAGGGTTTTCATGGTTTTTTGCACCATGTCCATCGGCGTTTTTCATGTTGCCATTCTGCCGAAAGGTCGTCTGAAAGTAAAAAACGGATCCAGTCGAGTGCGCCCCAGTAATCGGCTGACAGCAGGTCGGACGGGTTTTCAGACGACGTGTCGTCAACATCGAGGCTGAGTGTGTAGCCGTCTCCCTGCGTCAGTACAAGCGACAGGGCGTAGGCAAACGGGGCGCGTGTGGCGTGGACGGGGTAGTCGTTGGACAAAGGGTCGTCGGCGATTAAGACCAACACGGATGGTGCGCCGTCTTGCAGCAGGGCATAGGCTTCTGCCAAAGTGGTTTCGAAATTGTCGCTGCCGGCGGCGAGGGCGGTGTGTTCGCTCATGTCGCCGCGCAGCATGGACCATTGTCCGGCGGGGGCGTTGTGGACGGACAGTCCGAAGGAGGTCGGTGAAACGCTGTCGGTTTGCAACAGTCCCAGCCATAATTCGAAACTGCGGTTGATTTCTCCGTCATGCGAGGCGTAAACCAACGGGCTGCCGGGGTATTGTTCCGCCAATTCCCACGAGGCGTCGCAAATCAGGCGCGCGGCTTTGCCCAAACGGCGGCGCTGCAGGGCGGGCAGGAAGGCAAGCGCGGGTTTGTGGTCGGGCAGCCCGGCGGCGTCTAATGCGCCTGAAGCCCATTGCCGCCATTGTTCGGGCGTGGCGATTTTACTGCTTGAAGCGTGCCAAGCGGCGATATTGAAAGAAAAACGGCAAATGTTGGATGACATGATGGTTTTCAAAAGTTTACATTGTGATGTATTTTAACGAAATAGCTTAACACATTCTAGGGTCTGATATAATCGCGCTATTCTAACGTATTCTGTTTTCAGACGACCTTTATGACTGTAAATTTAATTTGCCCCATTCATGATGTTGCTTCTTTATTGCCACACAGCGGCCATATGGTGTTGCTCGATTGTGTGACGGAATACAGCCTGAAACACGTGTGCGCCCAAGCCGGCGTGGGGGAAAAGCACATCTTGTTGGTTGACGGGGCATTGCCGGCGACATCGCTGATGGAAATCATGGCGCAGGGCATAGGCGCGTTTGCGGGCATACAGGCTTTGGAAGCGGGTGAACCGGTGCGGCTTGGCTTTTTGCTGGGAACGCGCAAGCTGGAATTGTTTGCCGACAGCCTGCTCGTCGGAACGCAGATGAAGGTGGTCGCCAATCTGTCGATACAGGACCCGGGCGGTATGGGCGTATTCGATTGCGAGCTGTATTGGACGGATGCGCCTGAAGATGCCCGCGCCAAGCTGCCCGCGGACGGGCTGGTGGCAAAAGCCTCGTTGAACGTGTACAGTCCGAAAGACGGAAAGGTCGTCTGAAAACAGCCTTCGCTGTTCAGATGATGACCAATAAGCAGACCGCGCCAACCAATAGGAAACATTATGAGCGAAACCATCTTGATTACCGGCTCCAACCGGGGCATAGGCAAAGCCGTCGCACTCGGTTTGGCTGAGGACGGCTTTGATATCGTCGTCCATTGCCGCAGCCGCCGCGATGAAGCCGAAGCCGTGGCGGAAGAAATCCGCGCTTTGGGCAGACAGGCGAGGGTGTTGCAGTTTGACGTGTCCGACCGAGCAGCCTGCCGCGATATTTTGACTGCCGACATCGAAGCAAACGGCGCGTATTACGGCGTGGTGTTGAACGCCGGACTGACGCGAGACAATGCCTTCCCCGCGTTTTCAGACGACGATTGGGATTTGGTGCTGCGGACTAATTTGGACGGTTTTTATAATGTGTTGCACCCGTTGACCATGCCGATGATACGCCGCCGCAAAGCCGGACGGATTGTGTGCATGGCGTCGGTGTCCGGTTTGACGGGCAACCGCGGGCAGGTCAATTACAGCGCGTCCAAGGCGGGCTTGATCGGCGCGGCGAAAGCCTTGGCGGTCGAACTGGCGAAACGCAAAATCACCGTCAACTGTGTGGCACCGGGTTTAATCGATACAGAGATTGTCGATGAAAATGTACCCGTCGAAGAAATTTTGAAAGCCGTCCCCGCCGCGCGTATGGGGCTGCCGGAAGAAGTGGCGCATGCGGTGCGCTTCCTGATGGATGAAAAAGCGGCGTACATCACGCGCCAAGTGATTGCGGTGAACGGAGGTTTGTGTTGAATACCAGAAGAGTCGTAGTAACGGGCATAGGCGGCATTACCGCCTTCGGTCGCGATTGGCAAAGCATACAGGCGGCGTTTAAAGCCGAAAAAAATGCCGTCAAATACATGGATTGGCGCGGACGTTTCCCTGAATTGGAAGCGCAACTGGGTGCGCCGATTGAAGGCTACACTCCGCCCGAACATTGGACGCGCAAGCAGCTCAGAAGCATGGGGCGCGTGTCGCACCTGTGTGTCGATGCGGCGGAGCAGGCACTGACGGACGCAGGTTTGCTTGGAGACGAAAGCATTACCGACGGACGCATGGGCGTGGCGTGCGGCTCGTCCGTCGGCAGTACCAAAGACATCGGCGACATGGGCGAACTGCTGACTACGGGCACATCGCGCAATTTCAACGCCAATACCTATGTGCGCATGATGCCGCATACGACCGCCGCCAATATCGGCATCTTTTTCGGATTAAAAGGGCGCATCATCCCGACATCGAGCGCGTGTTCGTCCGGCAGCCAAGGCATAGGCTATGCCTACGAAGCCATCAAATACGGCATGATAGACATGATGCTGGCGGGCGGCGGCGAAGAATTTTGTCCGTCCGAAGTTTATGTTTTCGACTCGCTTTACGCCGCCAGCCGCCGCAACGGCGAACCCGAACTGACCCCGCGTCCTTACGACAACGGTCGCGACGGCTTGGTCATTGGCGAAGGCGCAGGGATTTTTGTGTTGGAAGAATTGGAACACGCCAAACGGCGCGGTGCGAAAATCTATGCCGAACTCGTCGGCTACGGTGCCAACAGCGACGGCAGCCACGTTACCCAGCCGCAAAAAGAAACCATGCAAAAATGTATGGAACTCGCGCTGCAAGACGCAGGCATTACGCCCGACAAAGTCGGCTACGTCAGCGGTCACGGTACGGCGACCGAAAAAGGCGACATCGCCGAAACGCTGGCGACCGAAGCCGTGTTCGGATTCATTCCCATGAGTTCGCAAAAAAGCTATCTCGGCCATACGCTCGGCGCGTGCGGTGCGCTGGAAGCGTGGTTTACCATTGAAATGATGAACAGCGGCTGGTTTGCCCCGACCGTCAATCTGAACGACATCGACCCGCGCTGCGGCAAGGTGGATTATATTTTGAGCGGCGGCCGTGAAATCGAAACGGATTATGTGGTCAGCAACAATTTCGCTTTCGGCGGCGTGAATACTTCGCTGGTGTTCAAACGCTGGCGGGATGAAAACGCTTAATCGCAGCCGCGTTATCACAAAATCCAAAAGGTCGTCTGAAACTGTTTGACTCAACGTTTTCAGACGACCTTTTTAGTTTGTATAGTGGATTAACTTTAAACCAGTACGGCGTTGCCTCGCCTTGTCCTGATTTAAATTTAATCCACTATATAAAGCTATATCACGAAGTCCAGCAGATAAAAGTCTTCTTTGCCCACGCCGCATTCGGGGCATTTCCAATCGTCGGGGATGTCATCGAATTTGGTGCCGGGGGCGATGCCGTGTTCGGGATCGCCGAGGTCTTCGTCGTAAATCCAGCCGCAGGGGCCGCACATGTATTGTGCCATGGTGTGTTCCTTCTGATGGTTGAGGTCGTCTGAAAACGGTCGGCAAAAGGTTTTCAGACGACCCCTTGTTGGTCTGTTTCAGCCCTTATGCCGCTTCCAGTGCCGCGATTTCTTTGCGCAAGTGTTTCAACGCGGGGGTAACGATGGCGACGAACATGGCTTCGCGGACGCGGCGTTGGGCGGGGCTGCGCATGAGGTAGCCTTTGGCGCCGGCGTGTAAGGCGGCGGATTGGGCGGCGGCAAGCGTCAGTTCGGCGGCGGCGGCGCGCAGTTTCAGCGTGGCGAGGTTGTCGGGCGTGTTGTTCCAAGCCAAGTCTGCCAGTCGTTCGGTGGTTTGCCATGCTTCGTCCAAGGCGGCTTTGAGGCTGTCGTAGCTGTCGTCGAGGTAGCTGTTGACATCGGCGTTGACGACGTTGGCGATGCGGATGATGCCGAGGCTGCCGTCGATCACGCCTGCGCCGATGCCGATTTGCAGCAGGATGAAGCCGGACTTGATGGAGGCGATGTAGTCGGAGAACTGTTCGGGCGCGGCAATCACGTCTTCGTCAGGGATGAATACGTCTTTGAAGTTCAGGCTGAACGTGCGCGTGCCTTCGAGGGCGCAAAATTCGGGGCAGGCTTGCAGGGTAACGCCTTCCCATTGTCCACCGGTAATGAGCATGACGTAGCCGTCGCCGATTTGGGCGGTATTCGCCCAGATGTGGTCTTCGCCGATGTTGGATACCCACGGCAGCGCGCCGTTGACTTTGTAGCCGCCGTCCACGCGCTCGGCTTGAAGGTTGTGTTTTTCAATGCCGGCGAGGTGTTTGACGGTATTGGACATGCCCGTACCCGCCAAGACTTTGCCTTGCAAGATGTCGGCGAGGTATTTGTCTTTGACGGCTTGGTTGGGTGTCTGGTGCAGATACCACGCGCAAGCCGCCTGACACCATGCGCTGAACGAGGTCGCGCCGCATTCTTTGCCGACTTCGCGCAAGACGGCGATTTGCGTCGCCAAACCCAAGCCGTTGCCGCCTTCCACTTCCGTACCGACTGCGCCGAATCCGCCGATGGCGCCGAGTTCGCGCATAAAATCTTCGGGATACAAGCCATTACGGTCGATTTCGTCCACTAAGGGTTTGAGTTTGGTTTTGACGAGTTCGGCAACTTGAGACAATAAGGTTTCACGGTTCATGGTCTTATCCTTGAAAATGTGTGCGGACGGCGCGGGGGCGTTCCGTTGGAAAGGGGAAGCAGTCCGTTACAGGGACGGCGTTTTTGAAAAAGGTCGTCTGAAAACGGGCAAACGGTTTTGCCGCCGCTTTTCAGACGACCTTGGGTCAGAATCAGGCGAACGCCTGCAATTCAGGGTTGATTTCTGTTTGCGCGACGTTGTTGACGTAGTTGCACAAAGTCGCCAGGGCAACGCCCATCACGACTTCGACAGCCTGCTGCTGGTTGTAGCCGGCGTCGAAGAAGGCTTTGAGTTCGGCATCGGATACCGCGCCTTTTTTTGCCATCACGGCTTGGGTGAACGCAGCGAGCGCGCCCAGTTTGGCATCGTCAAACTCGCCTGCCGCCAAAGCGCGTGCGGCTTTGATGGATTGCTCGGACAGGAGTTTTTTCAGGGTTGCCAGCTTGGTGTGGCCTGCCACACAGAAACCGCATTCGTTGGTGCGGGCGGCGATGATTTGGATGACTTCGACTTCACCGGGAGTCAGGCTGTTGGCGGCATTCAGTTTGCCGACTTCTTGATAGAACGCCAACGCTTCGGGCGCGTTTGCCAATACGCCGATGAGGTTGGGGATGAAGCCGTTGTTTTTCAGCGCGGCTTCGACGCGGGGTTTTGCTGCTTCGGGAGCGGTTTCGACGGTGTGTACGGTTAAGCGTGCCATATTGGTTTCCTTTTTATTTGCGATTTGTCAAAAGATGGAGGGCATAGTAGGGAAACAAATCCCAAAGTTGAAAGACCTGATAATTATTTTGATAAAACCAATAGTTATAAACGGCCAAGAAATTGATTAGATTTATATAATTATTTAATCACATCAATAGTTTTAAAATATAGATGTAAATGGAAGGAAATCAGGAATCAAAAGAAAGGTCGTCTGAAAACCAAAATACAGTTTTCAGACGACCACCGATTTATTCGGCTTGTTCTTTCAAAACGGCTTCAATCAATTCCTGCGCTCCGTCGTCCGCCAGTTTTTTGGCGACCGCGCGTCCGAGCGCGTCGGCGTAGGCGGCGGGGGCTTGCGCGTCTGCCTGCAAGATTACCGAGCCGTCGGGGTGTCCGACCAGTCCGCGCAGGGTGAGCAGTCCGTCTTCTTCGGTGCAATACGCGGCAAGCGGGACTTGGCAGCTTCCGCCCAAAGCGCGGGCGAGGGCGCGTTCGGCGGTAACGCAGGCGTGTGTGACATCGTGGTTTAAGGGTTTCAATACGTCGAGAAGGTCGGTGCGGTGTGCGGCGATTTCGATGCCCAACGCGCCTTGTCCGGCAGCGGGCAGGCTGTCGGCTTCGGAGAGGATCAGGCGGATGCGTTCGTCCAGTTCCAAACGCTGCAATCCGGCGGCGGCGAGGATGATGGCATCGTATTCGCCGTTGTCGAGTTTGGACAGGCGGGTTTGCACGTTGCCGCGCAGGGGCTTGATGACTAAGTGCGGATAGCGGGCGCGCAACTGGGCTTCTCGGCGCAGGCTGGATGTGCCGACGACGGCGCCTTTGGGCATTTCTTCCAAGCGCGCGTATTGGTTGGATACGAACGCGTCAAACGGATTGGCGCGCTCGCCGATGGCGGCAAGGGCGAATCCTTCGGGCAAATCCATCGGTACGTCTTTAATCGAATGCACCGCCAAATCGGCGCGTCCGTCTTGCAAGGCTTGTTCCAACTCTTTGATAAACAGACCTTTGCCGCCGATTTTCGACAGGGTTTTGTCCAAAATCTGGTCGCCGCGCGTGGTCATGCCCAAGATTTCGACTTCGCAGTCGGGATACAGGGTTTTCAGACGACCTTGGATATGTTTTGCCTGCCACATGGCAAGCAGGCTTTCGCGGCTGGCGATAACGAGTTTTTTCGGGTTCATTTGCAGTTTCTGATTTTCTAATTCATGAGGCGGGAAGTTCGACAGTCTAACACAAACTTTCTACGCTAACCGCCTGACTGTACTTGCCCAAGGGGCCGAATCCGTTGCCTTGGTTTTGTTCTTTAGTCAGCACTTTTCCCTGAATGCAGACATTGTTCAGGGTAACGTTATATGAGCCGGAACTCAGGCGGTTTTTTTCTACTTGGTCCATCAGGATGTCGCCGCCGTTGATGAAATAGGTTTTCCCGTCGGCGGTAAATTCAGCCTGTTCGAGCGAATAATGGACTGTCCCTGTCATTTTGACCGTATCGCCGCCGCTTTTCTCGACCGGAGTTTCCGTCGGTTTGGCAGCCGACGTTTCGATTTTGTTTTGCGGGGAGCAGGCTGTCAGGGCAATCAGTATGGGGAAAAGAAATTTGTTCATTTGCAATTACCGTGGTTGATAAAGGTATTCCGCTGCGAAGCTGTCGGAGAAGCCGTTGCACTATATCTGTTGCAACGAAATAAATTATAATGTGTACTGGTATGATGGTAGTCCATACTGCCGTAAAATAAAACTTATTCTCTAAAAACATTTTAAACCCAACAGCCTTACAGCATGAAACGCGCCAAAAAATATCCCTTCTTATCGTTGCAGCGGCAACGTTTCTGCCTGAATTTTGAAAACGCCTCAACCACCGCCGACCTTCCGAGCAAACGCGATTTCTACCGCTGGGCATGGGCGGCGTTGAAAAACGAATACCGCCGCGCCGACATCAGCCTGATTCTTCTGGACGAAGAAGAAGCACGCGCCTACAACCGCGATTACCGCGGCAAAGACTACGCCACCAATGTGTTGAGTTTTGCCTTGAACGAAGGCGAAATCCTGCCCGATCAGTTTTCAGACGAGCTTTGCGGCGATTTGATTATCTGCCCGCAAGTTGTCTTGAAAGAAGCCGCCGAGCAGGGCAAAACCGCCGAGCAGCACTTTGCCCACCTGACCATGCACGGGACGCTGCACCTGATGGGCTACGACCACATCGAAGAGACCGAGGCCGAAGAAATGGAGGCGCTCGAAATCCGCCTGATGCAGGCGGCAGGTTATCCCAACCCCTACCAAGAGGACGAATACTGAAATGGATGACACCCGGTCGAAACCGACATTTTTCGAACGTTTGATTTCCCGACTTGCCGGCGAACCCGATTCCGCCGAAGACGTACTCAGCCTGCTGCGGCAGGCACACGAACAGGAAGTATTTGACGCGGATACACTTTTGCGGCTGGAAAAAGTCCTCGACTTTGCCGACTTGGAAGTGCGCGATGCCATGATTACCCGCAGCCACATGAACGTTTTGAAAGAAAACGACAGCATCGAGCGCATCACTGCCTACGTCATCGAAACCGCCCATTCCCGCTTCCCCGTCATCGGCGAAGACAAAGACGAAGTCCTCGGCATCCTGCACGCCAAAGACCTGCTCAAATACATGTTTAATCCCGAGCAGTTCAACCTCAAATCCATCCTTCGTCCTGCCGTTTTTGTACCCGAAGGCAAATCGCTGAACGCGCTTTTGAAAGAATTCCGCGAGCAGCGCAACCACATGGCAATCGTTATCGACGAATACGGCGGCACGTCGGGTCTGGTAACTTTTGAAGACATTATCGAACAAATCGTCGGCGACATCGAAGACGAGTTTGACGAAGACGAAAGCGCGGACAACATCCACGCCGTCTCCACCGAACGCTGGCGTATCAACGCCGTAACCGAAATCGAAGACATCAACGCCTTTTTCGGTACGGATTACAGCAGCGAAGAAGCTGACAGCATCGGCGGGCTGGTCATTCAGGAATTGGGACACCTGCCCGTGCGCGGCGAGAAAGTTGTTATCGGCGGTTTGCAGTTTACCGTTGCCCGTGCCGACAACCGTCGGTTGCATACGCTGATGGCGACTAAGGTGAAATAACAATTTACTTGAAGAACAAATGAAGCAAGGTCGTCTGAAAACTTGGAAACAGGTTTTCAGACGACCTTTTTGGTCTTGAATTAAGGAGAAATGGAACGGTAGTTATGTAGAAATGTAGATGATGAACAACCGCCGTCTTTTATCGCACCTGTCCGTTAAACGGCTTTTGAAGTTAGCCAAAAGACAAACTATTTAGCCTTGCTTCTGCCTTTGCGCTTGGTTGGCGCGGTATCCGAGGTTTTCACCTTGATTTTCACGCTTTTGCTTGGCTTCTTGTCTTTGCGTTTGGCTTTTTCCGTTGCCGTTTTGGCTTTGGCAGTTTTCTTTTTGCCGTTTTCAGACGACGTTGTTGTGCTGGACGGTTGGGCTTTGCTGCGGCGTTTGGCGGCGGGTTTTTCCTGTTTTACAGGCGTTTTCATCGCGTCGTCGATTTCTTTCGCCGTCAGTTTGCGTTTGGTTTTCGAGCCGGTTTGTGCAGTGGTTTTGGCGCGGCGTTTTTCGCCGCTGCTTCCGCCGCTGATCAAGGTCAGGTCGATTTTGCTGGTGTCCAAATCGGCGCGCGCCACTCGGACGCTGACTTTGTCGCCCATGTTGAAACGGATGCCGCTGCGTTCGCCTTCTATCGCCATGATTTCGGGGCGGAAGTTGAAATAGTCTTCGCCCAAATCGCTGATGTGTACCAAGCCGTCGATGTGGATGCCGTCTAAGGTAACGAAGAGGCCGAAGTTGGTCATGCCGGAGATTTTGCCCTCGAATATTTCGCCGACTTTATCGCGCATGTAATAGGTTTTCAGCCAGTTTTCCACGTCGCGGCTGGCATCGTCGGCGCGGCGTTCGCAGAACGAGGTGTGGACGCCCAAAGCCTGCCAGCTTTTGTTTGGCGTGTAGGTTTGCTGGTTCAACACGGCTTTGATGGCGCGGTGGACGGTCAGGTCGGGATAGCGGCGGATGGGGGAGGTGAAGTGGGCGTATGCTTCGTAGGCAAGGCCGAAGTGTCCGTCGCAATGCGGTTCGTAAACTGCCTGCTGCATGGAGCGCAACATCATGACTTGCAGCAATTCGGCATCGGGCCTGCCTTTGAATTGTTCGGCAAGTGCGGCATAGTCTTTCGGTGTCGGGTTGTCGCCGCCGCCCAGTTGCAAACCCAGTAAGCCGAGCTGCTCGCGCAGGGTGGCGAGTTTTTCGGGTGTCGGGCCTAAGTGGTTGCGGAAGAGGGCGGTGTGCTTGTTTTTTATCAGGAATTCTGCCGCGCAGACGTTCGCCGCCAACATACATTCTTCAATCAGTTTGTGGGCGTCGTTGCGGACAACGGGCACGATTTTTTCGATTTTGCCGTTGTCGTCGAAAAGCATTTGGGTTTCGACGCTTTCAAACTCCACCGCGCCGCGTTCGAAGCGTTTTTTCTGAAGGATTTTGAAGAGTTTGTAGAGGGTGTCGATTTGGGCTTTGTGCGGATGGTCGAGGTCGTCTGAAATCCAATCCCAGACTTGGTTGTACGTCAGGCGGGCATGGGAACGCATAACCGCAGGGTAGAAGCGGTATTCTTTAATATTGCCCGCGTAAGTGATGATCATGTCGCACACCATGCACAAACGCTCGACATCGGGATTGAGCGAGCAGATGCCGTTGGACAGGTTTTCCGGCAGCATGGGAATCACGCGGCGCGGGAAGTAAACGCTGGTGCTGCGTTCCTGCGCGTCCGTGTCGATAGCGTCATCGGGGCGGACATAATGGCTGACATCGGCAATCGCCACGACCAAACGGTAATTGCGCCCGATTTTTTCGGCAAACACGGCATCGTCGAAATCGCGCGCCGTTTCACCGTCTATGGTTACCAAAGGCAAATCGCGCAAATCGACGCGGCCTTTCAAATCACTTTTGCGAACATGGTCGGGGATTTTTTTCGCGGCTTTGGCACACGCTTCGCTGAATTGGTACGGCAAATGGTGTTTGCGCACAGCAATTTCGATTTCCATACCGCTGTCGGCATAATCGCCCAATACTTCGATGATTTTCGCCACAGCAGGGCGGTTTTGCTCGGGATAAGTCTCGATTTCGCCGACGATGACCTGACCGGATTCGGGTTTGAAATGCGCGACGCTGTCAGGTTCCAAAACAATGCTTTGGTTCAGGCGTTTGTCTTCCGCTTCCAAAATCGCTACGCCGCGATCCATATAGAAACGTCCGACCACTTTGCTTTGCGCGCGTTCGACAATATCTAAAACCGTTCCTTCGCGGCGGCCTTTGCGGTCGATGCCGGCAGGGCGGACGGTCACGATGTCGCCGTGCATGATGCCGCGCATTTGGCGTTCATATAAGACAAAATCTCCGTCTTTGGTGGGCGTGAGCGGTACGGCGAAGCCGAAGCCGTCTTTGTGCGCCTCGACACGGCATTTGACCAAATCCAATTTGTCCGCCGCGCAAACCGCACCGCGACGGTTGATTAAAACCTGACCGTCCCGCGCCATCGCTTTCAGACGACGTTCGAAAAATTCGTACTCTTCTTCCGTAATCGACAACTCGCGTGCCAAGACTTCGATTTTCGACGGCACGCCTTTTTGCTCCAATAATTCAATGATCCACTCCCTGCTTGGCAGCGGATGTTCGTAACGTTGTTTCTCCCGTTTCAAAAACGGGTCTTTTTCTCGTAAATTTAAAGATTTAATATTTTTGTTCATTTTATTGGTTGACATTCTTTTTCTAAAATATATAATGACCGCTTCTTTGCGAAATAGTCAATCACTGTAACGCAAAACAGGAAATAAAGCAAAGCCCAGGTGGCGGAATTGGTAGACGCGCTAGCTTCAGGTGCTAGTGTCCTCACGGGCGTGGAAGTTCGAGTCTTCTCCTGGGCACCAAACCTTTTGGTCGCCGCTTTGCTTATCCATCCTAATTGCCCAGGTGGCGGAATTGGTAGACGCGCTAGCTTCAGGTGCTAGTATCCTCACGGGTGTGGAAGTTCGAGTCTTCTCCTGGGCACCAAATCAATTATCCGGCTTATCCGGATTTTTTATTGAATAGATTTATTTGTCTGATTAAGCTACAATATCAGACGACAAAATATGTTTGATTCCACAGAGAGGTGGATGAGTGGTTTAAGTCGCACGCCTGGAAAGCGTGTATACGTGAATAGCGTATCGAGGGTTCGAATCCCTTCCTCTCTGCCAGATTCCAAATAGCCCGTCTTGACCAAGACGGGCTTTTTTCTTGCCTTCAATTCAGGCAGCAAGCTGCTTCAGTCTCTCTTTGAAAAAGAAATTACTTTTATTCTCAATTTGTTATACGTTTTGTTTCCATCTATACAAATCAGTTTTGCAGGTGTATCCTTCACTCCGTTATATACATTCATAAAAAATCCATCTTTAAAAAGGTCGTCTGAATACGCCGGCCTGACACAAATCCAAGGATACTGCCATGACTGATTTTACCGTATGGGAAACCGCACCGTTTGGTGCAACCATCGACCATATCCTGCAACGCTACCATGATGTACACCGCGGGCAATTTGAAGAGCTGGTTCCGTTGGCTCAAAAAGTCGCGGAAGTTCATGCCGACAGTTTTCCGGCTGAAGTGCCGGAGTTGCTTGCCTATATGCAAAACGAACTGCTGATGCACATGATGAAGGAAGAGCGCATGCTGTTTCCGATGATTAAACAAGGCGTCGGCCGCGGAGCGGCAATGCCGATTAATGTGATGATGCACGAGCATGAGGAACATGACCAAGCCGTAGCCAAGCTGCTTGAATTGACCAATAATCTGACCGTTCCCGAAAACGCTTGCGGAAGCTGGACGCGCCTGTATACATTGGCACGCGAAATGGTGGACGATTTGACCAACCATATCCATTTGGAAAATGAAATCCTGTTCCCGCGTGTATTGGCTTCTTAAAAATAAAGTCTGGCCAAAGGTCGTCTGAAAATTGTTTTTCAGACGACCTTTCTGCTGTGTTGGGTCTTGACGCAACCTACGGCTACTTGATGATTACGTCAGTGAAATGAAGAAAAGGCATGGGGAAATGCCAATATGAATGCAGAATTTAACCGTTGTCCGACATAGAAGGAGTAAACATATGAATCTATTCAAGCAAACTGAAGGATCAGAATATTTTTTTGAAAAATTTGGAATGCCATTTGCTTCCACGCCGGTTTCAACTGAAACCTTGGCCAAATATCGCGGTAAATTGCCTGACCGTTTACTGGAATATTGGCAGGAATTTGGTTTTTGCGGATTTAAGGACGGAATATTTTGGCTGACCAATCCGGAAGACTATGAGGACATTCTAGCAGAATGGTTGCCGGAAGATGAGTTAGAAAAGCAATCCCATTATGTGATTGCCCGTTCAGGATTTGGGGATCTGTTTGTGTGGAATAGCGAACTTGGTAATGACTATAAGATTATTGGGTTGTGGGGATGGATATCTAAACGTGATCCTGATTTCAGCGATTGGATTCAGGACGGAAGAGACGGAGAAGTGATTGATGGTTTCTTCGGTTTCCAGGTATATGAAGAGTTGGATACACAAGACAATAATGGTAATCCGCTCTTTCAACGCTGTGTCGAATTATGGGGTCCGCTAGCAGAAAATGAGATGTTCGCCTTTGCTCCATATCCTTTTATCAGCGACAGTCAGACGCTGGATGCAATTCGTAAGGCAGATTTATTTATTAATTTTGACATTGTAAGGCAAATGAAAGAGCCGGAGATTTTAACAACAAGGGATTTGTTGCGAAAAGGATGGGGAATATAAACAAAAAGGTCGTCTAAAAAATTGAACTGCACCCCCAGAAGTTGGGCATCCCCTCCAACCCACAAGGTGCAGTTTTTTATGACCAAATATACATTACACTTCTGAATGATCTGCTCCAGCTCCAGCAGTGGGGATCGGTTAATGTGTCTGGTAATCATGGCTTGTGAGGTTTGCTAGAAGAAGGTGCTTATGAGAAATCCCCTAAATGTCTTGGTGGGGATTTAGGGGATTTTGAGGAATTTTGCAAAAGTCTCAGGTCGTCTGAAACCCCTGATTTCAGGTTTTCAGACGACCTTATATATTGCGCTCCATTAGGGGTGCATATTTTAATTCTTTGTTGTTGGAACGGAACGGTCAAGGCAGTTTGGGTCTGACTTTGACGCTTAAGGGCAAGTGGTCGGAGAGGCGTTGCCAGTTTTTGCCGTTGTGGATTTGGGAGTCTAGGACTTCCAAGTTGCGGGTATAGACGCGGTCGAGGCTGAGGACGGGCAGGCGGGCGGGGAAGGTTTTGGGGCGTTTGCCGTTGCTGTCCACGAATACTTCGTTCAGGTTCAAGGCGTTGCCTAAGGACAGGGCGGATTTTTGCCGCCAGTCGTTGAAATCGCCGGCGAGAATCAGCGGGCTTTGCGGGTCGATGTGATGCACGACGTATTCGAAGATGGCACGGTATTGTTTGGCGCGGTCGGGTTCGCGCAGGTTGAGGTGGGCGCAGAGGCAGACGAGCGGGGTTTCCCAGCCTTCGGGCAGGACTTCGCAATGGAGTACGCCGCGCTGTTCGAGTTTGTTGACGCTGATGTTGAGGTTGTGGCGGGTTTCCAGCGGCAGGCGGCTGAGGATGGCGTTGCCGTGGTGGCGCTGCGGGTAAACGGCGTTTTTGCCGTAGCTGCGGTTGTAGGAGAGGCGATCGCCGAGGATGTCATAATGCGGTTTTTCGGGAAAATCGGGCAGCCTGCTGCTGCGGGTCAGGTGTTGACCTTGCACTTCCTGTAAAAACAGGACATCCGAGCCTATGCCGCGAAGCTCTTCCGCCATGCTGTCCACTTGGACTTTGCGGTTGAGCGCGGACATGCCTTTGTGCATGTTGTATGAGGTGATGGTAATCGGGCGGGGGGACATGATGTGTAACCGTAGTGTGTGAGTAGTTTGTCGTTGTATTGATAGTATAACACTGCAAGTGTTTGGTTTCAGTAAAGATTTGATGGTTGAACGGCTGCTTGAAGGTAAAACGTCGTCTGAAAGGTTTCAGACGACGTTTGAGGGGGAAACACGCGCAAAACGGTTTATTTTATGAATTCGTCCATGCCGTCTTCGCAGCGGATTTTTTGTTCGGACAGCGTGGCTTTGAGCAGGGCGTCGTTTTGCGGCAGGGCGTCGCGTTCGGCTTCGTGGTGCCAGAGGTGGTAGGCGATGCCGGCGAATTTGAGGTTGTGGCGTTTCATGCCGTTATGGAAGAGGCGGGCGACGAACTCGCTGTCTTCGCGCCCCCAGCCGACAAAGCGGTTGTCGAAGCCGTTGACGGCAAGCGCATCGCTGCGGAAAAAGCCCATATTGCAGGTTTTGATGCCTTTGTGTTTGCGGCTGCTTTGTCTGCCGATCAGTACGGACAGGCTGCGGCAGCGCAGGGCGGAGAGGCGTTTTTCTATGCCTTGGCTGAACGCGGACAAATCGGGCAATTCGCCGGAATCTAAAATTTCTTGGGTGCGGCTTTGGGTCAGGATAACGCGCGAACCTTGTATCAGCCTGCCTTTGCGTGCGAGCTTGAGGTGGTCGGCGATGAAGGAAGGGTCGAGTATCATGTCGCCGTCGATAAGGATGATGTAGTCGCTTTTTGCCTGCGCCAGCGCGCGGTTGCGCGATTCGGCGGCGCGGAAGCCGTCGTCCGGCCGCCAAGAATGTTTGACGGGGATGTCGGTGTGGCTGCGAATGAACTCGACGACTTCGGCGGTGTCTTGGCGCGAACCGTCGTCCGCGACGATGATTTCGTCGGGCAGGCGGGTTTGCGCGAGTGCGGATTTTAAAACCAGCTCCAGCGCGTCGGGACGGTTGTAGGTGGTAATAATCAAGGCGACGCTGATATTGCGGTTGCGCTCGTAAAGTTTGACATATTTGTAGTACGAACCTTGCGCATTGGCGATGGAAATGGTCAAGCCGTCCGCACCGTAGGCGAAACCGCGTTTAAGCAGGTAGTTTTTGACAAACGATACGCTGCCGTGCAACAGGGCTTTGAAGGGCGAGCTGTCTTTTTTGTAGCGGTTTTCTTCGGCGTAGAGCGAGCTGTATTGCTGCATTTTTTGAATCAACCCTTCGGCGTTTTCGAAGGAATAGTGTTTCAGACGACCTTCGAGCGGACGGACGTTTGCATCGGGCGGCAAAATCAGCGATTCATGCACCTGACGGTCGGAAAAGCGGGTAAACCGGCGGTGGTAAAGGCGCGGGATAATGTCGGGATACCAGCCGCAGGCTTTGATCAGGCGGCCGTTGTAGTGGTTCAGGCGCGAGAGCGAGAAGATGTTTTGTTCTTTGTTTTCCGCCACGGCTTTGCGGATGGCGGCAATCAGTTCGCTATCTGCCACTTCGTCGCTGTCTATGCTGAATATCCAATTGTTTTGCGCGAGGCGGGCGGCGAGGTTTTTCATCGGACCGAAGCCGATGAAGTCGTATTTGTAATAACTGACGTTGGTGAAGCGTTCGGCGATTTCAAAAGTGCGGTCGGTCGAGCCGTTGTCGAGCAGCAATACTTCGTCGAAGTCTTGAAGCGCGGTCAAAACTTCGTGCAGATAGCGTTCCGAATTTTTGACCAACATGGCTGCTGTGGCGGGAATTTTCGGGTTCATGATGAGGTCGTCTGAAAAGGGGTCGTCTGAAAAATCAAAATCGGGAAATCAAGGCAGTTCGGCAATGGCGGCGGTCAGTTCTTCGTGGAAAGCGTGTATTTTAACCGATATACCGCTACAATACGCATTTCCTTTTTTCAGACGACCTCCTCCGATATGCAGCTTATCCTTGCGCCCATGCAGGGGCTGGTGGACGATGTGATGCGCGATTTGCTGACCCGTATCGGCGGCTACGACGAATGCGTCAGCGAGTTCGTCCGCATTACCCACACCGTCCATTCCCGTTCCACCTGGCTCAAATACGCCCCCGAAATCGCCAACGGCAACAAGACCCCCGCCGGCACGCCCTGTACCGTCCAGCTCTTAGGCAGCGATGCCGACAATATGGCGGTCAACGCCTTGGAAGCCGTCCGCTTCGGCGCGGATAAAATCGACCTCAATTTCGGCTGCCCCGCCCCCACAGTCAACAAACACAAAGGCGGCGCCGTCCTGCTCAAAGAGCCCGACCTCATCCACCATATCGTCAAAACCCTGCGCCAACGCCTGCCCGAACACATCCCGCTTACCGGCAAAATGCGGCTCGGTTACGAAGACAAAAGCCTCGCGCTCGAATGCGCCGCCGCTATTGCCGAAGGCGGAGCCTGCGCCCTGACCGTACACGCCCGCACCAAAGTCGAAGGCTACGAACCGCCCGCACATTGGGAATGGATACGCAAAATCCGTGAACACGTCGCCATCCCCGTAACCGCCAACGGCGACGTGTTCAGCCTCAAAGACTATATCGGCATTAAAGAAATGACGGGCTGCAACAGCGTCATGCTCGGCCGCGGCGCCGTCATCCGCCCCGATTTGGCGCGCCAAATCAAACAATACGAAAACGGCGAAGCCGTCCGCGATACCGATTTCGCCGAAGTTTCAGTGTGGATAAACCAATTTTTCCATTTGTGTCTCGCCAAAGAAGCGAACAACAAATACCCCGTCGCCCGCCTGAAACAATGGCTGGGCATGATGAAGAAAGAATTTGGAGAAGCGCAGGAATTGTTTGACGCGGTAAGGGCGGTCAAAGACGCGGAGGAAGTCGCGCGGATTTTGGCTGAATTTGAAGACAGGATGAATGCCTGATAATGATGAGGTCGTCTGAAACCATATTTTCAGACGACCTTTGTATATGAAACACCAAACCGGCGGTTAATCTGTTTAACCGCCGGTTTGGTGTTTCAAAGCCATCAGAATTTGTCATTCGTCCAGCGCGTGCTTTGCAAAATACCGGCATCGACGTCCTGAATATTGCGATGACCTGTAAATGCCATGGATATATCCATTTCCTTATACAGGATTTCCAGCGCGCGGGTGACGCCTTCTTCGCCGTATGCGCCCAAGCCGTAGAGGAACGCGCGGCCTATCATCGTGCCTTTTGCGCCCAAAGCCCATGCTTTAAGGACGTCCTGACCGCTGCGGATGCCGCTGTCCATCCAGACTTCGATGTCGCTGCCGACTGCGCTGACGATGTCGGGCAAGGCTTTGATGGAGGATACGGTATCGTCGAGCTGGCGGCCGCCGTGGTTGGAAACGACCAATGCGTCCGCGCCGCTTTTCGCTGCTTTTTCCGCATCTTCAGGTTCCATAATCCCTTTGATAATCAGCTTGCCGCCCCACAAATCTTTAATTCGGGCAACGTCGTCCCAGCTCAGGCGCGGGTCGAATTGTTCGGAAGTCCACGAAGACAGCGAAGACAAATCGCCGACGTTTTTGGCATGTCCGACGATATTGCGGAACGTGCGGCGTTCCGTGTTCAGCATTTTCATACACCATTCGGGCTTGGTCGCCAGATTGATTAAATTGGCGATGGTCGGTTTCGGCGGCGCGGACAGGCCGTTTTTGATGTCTTTGTGGCGTTGCCCCAAAACCTGTAAATCTGCGGTCAAAACCAACGCCGAACACTTGGCATCCTTCGCGCGCTTAATCAGGTTTTCCATAAACTCGCGGTCGCGCATCACATAAAGCTGAAACCAAAACGGCGCGCTGGTGTTTTCGGCAACGTCTTCAATCGAGCAGATGGACATGGTGGAAAGCGTAAATGGAATGCCGAACTTCTCCGCCGCCCGCGCCGCCAAGATTTCGCCGTCGGCGTGTGCCATGCCGGTAAAGCCCGTCGGCGCAATCGCCACCGGCATCTTCACATCCTGACCGATCATTTTAGTCTCTAAACTGCGGCCTTCCATATTGACCAATACCTTTTGGCGGAAGCGGATGTCTTTGAAATCCGAAGTGTTTTCGCGGTAGGTAGTTTCCGTCCAAGAACCTGAATCGATGTAATCGTAAAACATGCGCGGCATCTTGCGCTTGGCGACAAGGCGCAGGTCTTCGATACAGGTCATTTTGCTCAAATCGCGTTTCATTGTTGATTGCCTCTGTTAAGGGGTTGCTTATGGCTTGGGTCGTCTGAAACGGGCAGGGCGGTTTCAGACGACCTTTTGCAATACCATAATGATTTAGTATGAATTAGATAATCTATATCAATCGCAATTATAAAGCAAATGGTTTTAACCCCGCCAAAAGCAGGGTAATAGCACTTTTTAGACGACCTCGGATTCAAGTTTCAGATAAAAAAAGAGAAATCTTCAGGCAGATAAAAATCCATTCGCCCAGCCATTTAAACAAACAATCGGAAGACGCCCGAATATACTTGACTGAATCACTCAGATATTAGACAATCGCACCACTATAAAAAAGCCGACACAGGCACCTACCATGAGACTGACCACAAAAGGGCGTTTTGCCGTTACCGCCATGATTGATTTGGCGATGAACGCGCAAACCGGCGCTGTCAAACTCAGCGCCATCAGCGAACGCCAAAGTATTTCGCTTTCCTATCTCGAACAACTATTCAGCAAACTGCGGCGCGCCGGGCTGATCGAAAGCCTGCGCGGCCCCGGCGGCGGCTACATCCTCGCCGCCCCTCCCGCACAAATCAATATCGCCCAAATCATTTCCGCCGCCGAAGACAAGCTGGACGCCACCCAATGCAGCAGCAAAGCCAACTGCCACCACGGCGCGCCCTGCCTGACGCACGACCTTTGGGAAAACCTGAACAAAACCATCAACGATTACCTCAGCAGCGTTACCCTGCAAAGCATCATCGAACAGAAAAACAGCGATGACGGCAGCCAAGTCATCCAATTTACACATATCCATTAAGTACATTACAGAAAAAGAAAGAGCAAACCATGACCGTCAAAACCCCCGTTTATCTCGACTACGCCGCCACCACCCCCGTTGACAAACGCGTTGCCGAAAAAATGATTCCCTATCTGACCGAAACCTTCGGTAACCCCGCTTCCAACAGCCACGCATTCGGCTGGGAAGCAGAAGAGGCCGTCGAAAAAGCTCGCGCTGACATCGCCGCCCTGATTAACGCCGATCCCAAAGAAATCATCTTCACCAGCGGCGCGACCGAGTCCGACAACCTCGCCATCAAAGGCGCGGCAAACTTCTACAAAACCAAAGGCAAACACCTTATCACCGTCAAAACCGAACACAAAGCCGTGCTCGACACCATGCGTGAACTCGAACGCCAAGGTTTTGAAGTAACCTACCTTGGCGTGCAGGAAAACGGCCTGATTGATTTGGAAGAACTCAAAGCCGCCATCCGCGACGACACCATCCTGATTTCCGTAATGTGGGTAAACAACGAAATCGGCGTAGTGCAAGACATTCCCGCCATCGGCGAAATCTGCCGCGAACGCAAAATCATCTTCCACGTCGATGCCGCCCAAGCCTGCGGCAAAGTGCCTGTGGACGTAGAAGCTGCCAAAATCGACCTGCTGTCCATGTCCGGCCACAAAGTGTACGGACCCAAAGGCATCGGCGCGCTGTACGTCCGCCGCAAACCTCGCGTCCGCCTCGAAGCCCAAATGCACGGCGGCGGCCACGAACGCGGCTTCCGCAGCGGCACCCTGCCCACCCACCAAATCGTCGGCATGGGCGAAGCCTTCCGCATCGCCAAAGAAGAACTCGAGCAAGACATGGCGCACTACCGCAAACTGCGCGACATCTTCCTCAAAGGCATCGAAGGCATCGAAGAAGTCTATATCAACGGCGACCTCGAACACCGTGCCCCGAACAACCTGAACGTCAGCTTCAACTTCGTCGAAGGCGAAAGCCTGATTATGGCAGTGAAAGAACTCGCCGTATCCAGCGGCTCCGCCTGTACCTCCGCCTCGCTCGAACCCAGCTACGTCCTGCGCGCGCTCGGCCGCAACGACGAACTGGCGCACTCATCCCTGCGCATCACCTTCGGCCGCATGACCACTGAAGAAGAAGTGCAATTCGCCGCCGAACTGATCAAATCCAAAATCGGCAAACTGCGCGAACTGTCGCCGCTGTGGGAAATGTTCAAAGACGGGATTGATTTGAACTCGATTGAATGGGCGGCGCATTGATAGAAAAAACCACCCAAAGGTGGTCTTTGGGTGGCTTAATTTGATATGTACTTCACTACGCACTTGGAAGGTAACTCATTTGGCAAATTTCCCGCCACTTGAGGCTCCCGAAGCAACATAATGAAGACCACCATTTTGTATAATGG
>CAUOMQ010000021.1:0-24865 GCA_963456805.1 uncultured Neisseria sp.
ACGCCCGATTTGACGATGCGCTACTGTCCTATTTTGATTTTAATTGACTATACAAGTGTGGCAAAGCCGCTTAAGATAAAGTTTTTTAGAATTTTTTAAATTTGGAACCAATAAATTTCATGACAAAAAAAATTAAACTATACTTCCTTGCAATATTTATTTTTATTATTTATACATGCTTATTAAGTGCATTTAAAATTAAAAAGGTAAAAATAACATCAATTACTGATCCCCAATTCATTTACGTAATAATTGATCATGATGATCGAGATATAATATTTGATCTTAGTATAGGTTTTTATGATAATGGAGCAGTATTGGAAGATATAAATATTTACTGTGCAGGTAGTGAGGAAGAAAAAAAATGTTATTCAGAAATAGAAAATGTAATCAATAAAAAATCAGGTATACAATTTATTGGAAATAATACTTTAATTTTTGATAGAAATAAATATAGGAATGGTACAGTTTCTATTGCTATAAGGACTACTAGTACTAGAAGGGAAAGTAAGTTTTATTCTTTTTGCTTTGATAGTAATGATAAATTTATTTATGACGATGAGACTAAGCATGAAAATATCGAATTTTTAAGGGTTTGCAATAGAAATTATCCCTTTTAAAATCTGGAAAACTTTATAAAAATCCCATTTTAGGGAGTTTAGCAAACGTAGGTTAGGTTAAAAATCCAACTTTAAAAAAGGTCGTCTGAAAAACTTTCAGACGACCTTTTCGTTTATTTAGGATCGCAGCGGAAATGGTAGGCGCAGATTTCGAAGCCGTTTTTGAAATACAGGCGGTGTGCATCGACACGGTCGTGATTGACGTGGACGTTGAGGTGGATTTTGGTTACACCCGTTTCCGCGCCGATTTTACGGACTTCTGCCAACAGGCGGGAGGCGTAGCCTTTGCGGCGGCTTTGCGGCAGGGTAACGATGTCGTCGATGTGGATATGGCGGCCGCTGGCGAGGTTGCAGGATTCGCGGAAGCCGCAAACGGCGACGGCGTTGTGTTTGCCTTCTTCGAAAATACCCAAGAGGCGATAACCGGCGGGGCGTTGGACGGTGTTGATTTGTTCGGTGAATTTGCTGATGTCGGTCAATGAAGAACGCAGGACGCTGAGGGCGGCGAAGGCGGTGGATGTGTCTTCGGGCGGGATTTCGCGCAAAACGTAGTCAGCAGCGGCGGCTTGGACCGGTGCTTTTTCTGCGGCGTGTTTTTCTTCGATAGCTTGTGCCAGCGGGACGCGTTCGGCAGGTTCGCCTTGTGCTTTGGCTTCCTGTTCTTTCAAAAGCTCTTTGCAGTCGATGATGCGCAGGTCGTTGTCGGCGGCAAAGTCCATCAGGAAACGGAACATCTGCGGATTGTCTTCTTCGAGTTTCTTATCGACGGCGACGCAGCGGACGTTGTCCACCAGCATGGGGCGCACCCAGTTGGAGTAGGACAGCCGGTTGTCTTTGGTGAATGAGGACAATATGCCGCACAGGCGTTCTGCCCAGTCGCTGGGACGGAAAATCTTGCCTTTGTTGGTTGTGCCGTGAATCACGACTTCGTAAGGGTTGCAGACTAACATGGCGGTTTCCTGTGTAGAGTTTGAAATTAGGGTGAAACCTTTCAAAAACTGCTTTTCGTCTTTGTTTTTTATTGATTTCACAAAAGAATATATTTCGCAATTATACCCTACTGTCCGTGCTTCGTGGCGCTTGGGGCCGGAGTCAGATTTTTTGTTTTTTGAAAAACGACAAGGGTCGTCTGAAAATGGAACGTTAAATTTCAGACGACCTTTGAGCCGTAGCGGCAATATGATGTGTGATGAGTTTGGGATGAAACGGCGGATTACCTGTATTACAAGCATCGGCGCCAAGGCGGATGATTGCCGTCCGACAAAGATGACATCGTTTTATTTCAGCCCAGATGTATCCCCATTCCCCGCCTGCGGACACACGCCGCCGCACAAACAAAAAACACCAACTGCGCCAGATTAAACGTCGCCCCGCCAAGCGCGGCGGCAACGGGCGATTGCGGAAACAGGCTGCACGAAACCGCAATAACCGTTCCTACCGGCAACGGATTGCACCATGCAGCGACACGCGGAAGCAGCGTCCTACGGCGCAGCGTCTGTACCAGCAACAGCAGCCATCCCGCCGCAATCGAACCGACCGAAGCCATCCAGTGCACCTCCAGCATCCGGTAAAAATGACGGAACAGCGTCAGTAGCGGCGGATAATCGTCCGGCACGGCATTCAGCAGCACCTTGGCAACCATGCCCGTAAAATAAAAACCGGCATGTCCCAAAGGCGACAGCGCATATCCGAAAAACAGCACTACAAAACCGACCTTGGCCGTGCGCCCGGGCCGCATCAGCCGGTAAACGCCGAATGCCGCCGCCAGATACAGCGCCGCAGAAAACGTCGCCGGCAACACGCCCCACAGCAGCCGTTCAGGCGAGCCGGCCTGCATCAGCACGGCAAAATCCGCTGCCTCGCCCAACTGCGGCGCCAGCGTCTGCGAAAGCAGGGGATAGCGTTCCGGCGTCTGCACGAATCCGACCAGCAGTATATCGGCAACAGTCCAGCACACCGCCGCTGCAATTCCCGCCCAAAGCAGCAGAGAAAGTCGGGAAACAGTGGTTTCAGACGACCCGCACCTAACGAATGCTTCATTTTGATTTTGCATATCATAGAATCCTGTCGGGGTATTCTCGACAATAAAATAGACTATTAAACAGGAAGATAAGTTCTCAAATTATCAGTACGTCCTATGATGTTTTCACAAAATTTCCGGCAACTGCTTAAATTCATAGGGAATAACATAAGACCGTCTGAAACTATTTCAAATATCCTTAAATCATTCCGGCAAGTAAAATTCAGACGACCTGCGTCTGATGTTCGTCGCCGTTTCGCCCGCGGATAATGCCCAAACGGTAAACGGTTTCACCTTCTCGCTTTTCACGCCTGAAATCCTGCCGGCTTCGTGTTGTTGCCACCACAGAATACTTCATGTAAATTTCCGCCTGCTCCAACAACCTCTATTCCAAAAAAACCACCATGAACAGACAAAAATATACCGCAACCATCCTGCTCGCCGCCGCATTCTCTGTTGTACACGCCGAACCGCAAGAAGCATCCTTCCAAGACCAATGCGCCCTGGTCGGACTGATGGCTCAAACCGCTATGGGCGAACGTTTATCCGGCACGGGCATCGGACAAGCCGTCGAAAAAATGAACGAACGCTTTATGGTTGTTGCCAAAAACGATTACAGCCGCTCCTTCATTCAAGGGCTAACCGAGCGCGTGGCGCAAGAAATCTACCACTTCCCGCAATCGGCTTTGAACGCCGTCCCCAAATCCGACTACGCCATCTTCGCCCGAGATACGGGCAAGGCGGAATATCAGCTTTGTATGAAAGCCCTGACGGGCAAAACCGAATAAAGCAGGTCGTCTGAAAAGGATGAAACCCCATTTTTCAGACGACCCCTTTTTCACGAAAATCCGAAACCTGCCCCCGTCAAATATGCGATAATACCGCCACCTCAAACCGATTTCAGACGACCCATGCGCCTCAACGCCCGCCCCGCTCGTTTTGCCCGTACCGCACGCCGCGGCGCGTCGGTCGTTGTTTCGTAAAACCCCGCCTTCGCGGGGTTTTTGCCGAATTGAAGAAAGGAAGCCGAATGCCCAACCCGCTTTACCGACAACACGTCATCTCCATTTCCGACCTGACGACCGAACAGCTCGAGCTGCTCCTGCAAACCGCCCTCAAGCTCAAAGCCGACCCGCGCGACGACCTGCTCGAAGGCAAACTCATCGGCTCATGCTTTTTCGAACCCTCCACCCGCACGCGCCTGTCGTTTGAAACCGCCGTACAACGCTTGGGCGGCAAAGTCATCGGCTTCTCCGACGGCGCGAACACCAGCGCGAAAAAAGGCGAAACCCTCGCCGACACCGCCCGCATCATCTCCAGCTACACCGACGCCATCATCCAACGCCACCCCAAAGACGGCGCCGCGCGCGTGTCCGCCGAGTTTTCCAAAGTCCCCGTCATCAACGCCGGCGACGGCACCAACCAACACCCCAGCCAAACCCTGCTCGACCTCGTGACCATCTACGAAACCCAAGGTCGTCTGAACAAGCTCAAAATCGCCATGGCGGGCGACCTCAAATACGGCCGCACCGTCCATTCCCTCTGCCAAGCCCTCAAACGCTGGGACTGCGAATTCGCCTTCGTCTCCCCGCCCAGCCTCGCCATGCCTGAATACATCACCGAAGAACTCGAAACCGCAGGCTGCCGCTACCAAATCCTGCCCGACCTCGAAGCCGCCGTCGAATGGGCGGACATCCTGTACATGACCCGCGTCCAGCGCGAACGCTTCGACGAACAAGAGTTCGCCAAAATCCAAGGCAAATTCAACCTCAACGCCGCCATGCTCGCCAACGCCCGCCCCAACCTGCGCGTGTTGCACCCCCTGCCGCGCGTTGACGAAATCCACCCCGACGTCGATGCCACGCCGCACGCCTACTATTTCGAGCAGGCGACCAACGGCGTTTACGCCCGCATGGCGATTTTATCGCTGGTGTTGAACGAAGAAGTATAAGGAGCAAATATGGAAACCCCCAAACTCAGCGTCGAAGCCATCGAAAAAGGCACCGTCATCGACCACATTCCCGCAGGCAAAGGCCTGATTATCCTGCGCCAATTCAAACTGCTGCACTACGGCAGCGCCGTAACCGTCGGCTTCAACCTGCCCAGCAAAACCCAAGGCAGCAAAGACATCATCAAAATCACCGGCGTATGGCTGGACGACAACGCTGCCAACCGCCTCGCCCTCTTCGCCCCCGAAGCCGTCGTCAACACCATCGACCACTTCAAAGTCATCAACAAACGCCGGCTCACCCTGCCCGACGAAATCGCCGAAGTGTTCCGCTGCCCGAACACCAACTGCGCCAGCCACGGCGAGCCGGTGAAAAGCCGCTTCTACGTCCGCAAACAAAGCGGGCAGACCAAGCTCAAATGCCACTACTGCGAAAAAACCTTCAGCCGCGATTCCGTGGCGGAGGCTTAGTTCAGAATAATCGAAACAGATGCGGCTACCACCCCGACCCTGCCGATACCGTTCTGAAAGGAAACACTCATGAAACACCAGCAAATCTTGGACAAACTGGCTGCGCGTTTCCTCGTACAAGCCTTGGACGAAAGTTTTGCCCGCGCCATGAACTGGAGCATGCCAACAAAAGGGGGGTCGCTTGATATGCAAAACCAAGTATGGCAACAAATCCTCAGTAGGTGGAATTGCGTGTTACAGGAAGAAGATAAAAAAGAAGTCAGCGCGGCATATAAACAGAAAACCATCCTCGCCATGGCTGTTATCGCCCATAAATACGGCTTGAATATCGACACCATCCTTCCTCAAGCCTTAGCCGCGATAGATGCTTTAAATGCCACAGTCGAGCTTTCCGACGATTTCGAACGCCGGTCGCCGCAAATCAAAGCGTTTTTGCAAACACCCCCGCAGCCGCTCAAACGCCGTCCTGCCATGCCTGACAATATTACTTTTTTCCGCCCGCAAGACGTCGTCTCCATTCAGTATCAGAAACGGTTTTACGCTGCCTATGTCCACGGCGACACCGGCATCAACGAATGCCCCGTCATAGAGTTTTACGACGGTGTGTTCGACCATGTGCCAAGCTTGGAAGAAGTACAGAAACTGCCTGCCCGCGGCGCACATTATCAAGACGGCAGAGTTCGGATTTCTCGCTATGCTGTGGCGCAAATGAAATACCTGCCCGACCCTGCAAATCAAGTCAAACTGATTGCAGCGGCTGTTGCCCAACCGCCCTCGAGCAAACATCTGGAAGCATCGATAGGTTTATATGCACTGACGGATATTTTTGCTTTGCAAAAAGCCTTGGAATATTTATTTCGGACAACCTGAACCCGAATCGGGTTTTGAGTTGGGCAAACCGTTCAAGGCATATACTGAAAAGGTCGTCTGAAAACTTGAAAATCAGGTTTTCAGACGACCTTTTTATAGTAAATAAGGAATTAGCTACGCGAACTCTTATGCCGTGTACCCGAAATCCTATCCACAACATCCTCAACAGATGAAGAAAAGACTTAAAGAGGTCGTCTGAAACCCCATTTCAGGATTTTCAGACGACCTCTTTCATCATCAAGAATGGCACAAAGCCATCTGTCTTTTAAAACGTAAACCCGGTTTCCAATTCATCATCGCCGACCAGTTCAACCAACAGCGCATACAACGGAGCAAGCTCGGTGTAGCGGCGGGAGGTGCGGCGCAGGTAGTTGAGGAAACGCGGGATTTCGGGGCGGTATTTGTCTTTGCCGTCGCGGTAGTACAGGCGGGCGAAGATGCCGGCGACTTTCAGATGGCGTTGTACGCCCATCCATTCAAACCAGCGGTAAAACTCGTCAAACGCGGCGGGTACGGGCAATCCGGCGGCGCGGGCTTTTTCCCAGTAACGGATGACCAAGTCCAAGACGAATTCTTCTGCCCATTCGATGAAGGCGTCGCGCAGGAGGGAAACCAAGTCGTAGGAAATCGGGCCGTAGAGTGCGTCTTGGAAGTCGAGTACGCCGGGTCGGCCGGTTGTGAGCATGAGGTTGCGGACGATGAAGTCGCGGTGGACGTACACCTGCGGCTGGGCAAGCAGCGGCGGCAGCAGGATGTCTATGGTTTGCTGCCAAAGCTGGCGTTGTTTGAAGTTGAGTTCGCGTCCGAGCTCTTTGGCGACGAACCATTCGGGGAAAAGGTTGATTTCGCGCAGCATGATGTCGCGGTCGTATTCGGGCAATTCGCCCGCGCGGCTGGCTTTTTGCAGCTCGACCAGTTCGTCTATGGCTTCAAGCAGCAGGACTTTGTGTGCCTCCGCGCCTTGTTCTTGCTGCATGGCGGTCAGGAAAGTGGTGCTGCCCAAGTCGTTGAGCACCATAAATCCCTGCGCTTCGTCCACATGCAATACTTGGGGAACGTTAAGCATATTGAAAAGTTTTTGCACTTTTAGGTAAGGAGCAACGCTCATTTTATCGGGCGGCGCATCCATACAGATGACGGTCTTGCCGTCGGCAAAAGCAACGCGGAAGTAGCGTCGGAAGTCGGCATCGGCGGCGGCGAAGCTCAATTCGAAGTTTTGTTCGGGATAGACGGCGCGAAGCCAATTTTGTAATTCGGTTTGTCGTTGCATAGCGGTGTCGCGGATTTTCAGGTTAAAATAACCGCTATTCTAACTGGCAAACCGATTTAAGGGGCGATTTTGGCTCGTTTATTTTCACTCAAACCATTGGTTTTGGCGTTAAGCGTCGGCTTCGGCGCGGGAGGGGCATATGCGCAAAATGCATCTTTGCCGCAACCTGCCGATTACGAGCCGGTAAGGGCCACCCCGCCTGCGGTTCAGAGCGGGGAGAACCGTCGTCCTGCCGATCAGGACAAATTGTCCTTGGGCGATACCTGCCTGTTTTGCCAGCATCAGGCTTCCGAAGCAAACAAGCAGCCTGAAATCAAACGCAGTGGCGAAGAACCCCTGCCGCAGGATTACACCCGCGTGATTGCGGACAAGGTTGCCGGGCAGTCTAAAGTCGCCGTCCGCGCCGAAGGCGACGTCATCATCGAGCGCAATCAGGAAGTGTTGAACGCCGATTGGGCGGATTACGACCAAACCAGCGATACCGTTAGGGCGGGCGACCGCTTTACGCTGTATCAAGACGGTTCGACCGTCAGCGGCGATACTTTGGTGTACAACCTGAAAGACAATACCGGCTCGAGCGAATACGTCCGCGTCGATGCCGAAAAAGACGGCCGCCGCCTACAAAGCGTCAGCGAAAAGGCGGAAATGAAAGGCAAAGGGCTGTACAAGCTCATCAATACCAAATTCAATACCTGCTCGCCCGGCGATGCGAGTTGGTTCATCAAAGCGAAAAGCATCGAAACCGATCAGGAAACGGGCATAGGCGTGGCAAAAGACGCGTCGCTGGTGTTCGGCGGCGTTCCCGTACTTTATACGCCTTGGGCGGATTTCCCGCTCAACGGCCATCGCAAGAGCGGTCTGTTGGTGCCGACCTTGTCAACCGGTTCGGACGGTTTGGAACTCGCCCTTCCCTATTATTTCAACCTCGCCCCCAACTTGGACGCCACCTTCCGCCCCGGCATCATCAGCTCGCGCGGCGTGCAGCTTGGCGGACAGGTCCGCTATCTCGAGCCGAAATTTAACGGCGTCATTGACGGCGATTGGATGCCGCACGATAAAAAACGCCATGAAAACAACCGCTATCAAATCAAGTTTGACCACAACCACCAACTGACCGACAAACTCAGCGGCGGCATCAACTTCAATCAAGTTTCAGACGACAATTACTACCGCGATTTCTACGGACGCGAGGACATTGCCAGCAACGTCAACCTCAACCGCCAATTGTGGCTGAACTACGGCGACAATATCTGGGGCGGCTCTTTTGACGGCGCGTTGAACGTACAGAAATACCAAACCCTTGCCAACCAAAACGGTTACAAAGACGAACCCTACGCCATCATGCCGCGCCTGACCGGACGTTGGCAGAAAACCATAGGCAAGGCGAATATCAACGTATTCAGCCAGTTCACCCGTTTCGTCCACGACAGCAAACAAGACGGCAGTCGTACCGTGCTGTATCCCAGCGTGCGTTGGGATTTCAACAACCAATGGGGTTATATCCGTCCGAAAATCGGCGTACACGCGACTTATTACGACTTAGGCTCGTTCGGCAACCAATCCAGCCGCCGCGTCAGCCGCGTATTGCCGATATTCAACGTCGATACCGGCATGACCTTCGAGCGCAACGCCAATGTGTTCGGCAAAGCCTATCTGCAAACCCTCGAACCGCGCCTGTTCTACAACTACATCCCGACCAAGTCCCAAAACGACTTACCCAATTTCGACACCTCGGAAAACAGCTTCTCTTACAACCAGCTTTTCCGTGAAAACCTGTACGTCGGCAACGACCGCATCAACTCCGCCAACAGCCTGACCGCCGCCGCGCAAACCCGATTCCTCAATCCGAACAACGGTGCCGAGCTGTTCCGTGCCGGCATCGGACAGAAGTTTTATTTCAAAAACGACAACGTATTGCTGGACGGCAGCGTCGGCCGTTATGAACGCAGCCAATCCGACTGGGTCGGCTTCGCACACGGCAAACTGAGCGACAGCATCCATGCCGGCTTCGATATCCACTACAACCAAAACGAAAGCCGCGCCGAAAGCTACGCCGCGACCGTCCGCTACAATCCCGAGCCGGGCAAAGTATTGAGCGCGCGTTACAAATACGGCCGCAACGAACGCATTTACCTGCAATCGGACGGCAACTATTTCTACGATAAAATCCGCCAAGTCGATTTGGCGGCGCAATGGCCCATCCGTAAAAACCTTTACGCCGTCGCACGTTACAACTACGAAATCCAAGCCAAGAAACCGCTTGAAATCTCGGTTGGCGCGGAATACAAAAGCGATTGCGGCTGCTGGAGCGCAAGCCTCGTCGGACAACGCTACGTGACCGGCGAAAACAGCCGCAAAAACGCCGTATTCTTCAATCTCCAACTCAAAGACCTGAGCAATCTCGGCAACAACCCATTTGAAAAACTGCGCTTGGCCATTCCCGGCTACAGCAAAACCAACGAGGTAGTTACCCCATGAACGTCAAACCCCTGATTCTTGCCGCCGCACTCGGTCTGGCATTGAACGCACACGCCGCGCCCAAAGCCGCATCCAAAGGCAAACCGGTCAAAACGCAGAAAGCGGCAAAACAGGCAGCGGCAGCCACGCCTGCCGATTCGGGCGCCGTACGCCTTTCCGACGGCATCGCCGCCATTGCCGACAACGAAGTCATTACCCAGCGCCAGCTGGCACATGCCATTGCCGAAGCGCGCCAACACCTTCCTAAAGGCACGCAAATCAGCGAAGACGAACTCCGCCAGCAAGTTTTGGCGCAACTGGTCAACCAATCCCTGATTGTTCAAGCGGGCAAACGCCGCAACATTCAAGCGACCGATGCCGAAATCGATGCCGTCATCGCCCAAACACCGTCGCTGAAAAATCCGTCCGCACAGACCCGTCGCGAAATCGCTGACACCATCATTATGGAAAAAGTGCGCCAGCAGGCCGTGATGCAAAACAGCCGCGTCAGCGATGCAGAAGTCAACAGCTTCATCGAGCGCGCGCGCCAACAAGGTGTCGCCCTGCCCGAAGGCGAACCGATGCGCCAATACAGCGCGCAGCACATCCTGATTAAAGCCGACAACGACAACGCAGCGGCAGGCGCGGAAAGCACCATCCGCAAAATCTATGCACAAGCCCGCAGCGGCGCAGACTTCGCCGGTTTGGCGCGCCAATATTCGCAAGACGGCAGCGCGAACAGCGGCGGTGATTTGGGTTGGTTCGCCGACGGCATGATGGTCGCGCCGTTTGAAGAAGCCGTCCACAAGCTCAAACCCGGTCAAATCAGCCCGCCCGTACGCACACAATTCGGCTGGCACATCATCAAGCTGAACGACGTCCGTGACGCCGGTACGCCCGAAGAGCGCCAACGCAACGCCGTACGCCAATACATGTCCGGACAAAAAGCCCAACAAGCCACAGCAAACCTGCTGCGCGACCTGCACTCAGGCGCGTACGTCAACATCCGCTAAAATGTTGTTGAAAAAAGGTCGTCTGAAAAGTTTCAGACGACCTTTTTTTGTTTGAGGACAAATTCCCTCTGACACACCAACCTAATCGCAAATCGAATATCCATTGGGACAAAACAACGTAACCACGGACAATTTGGCGGACAGCATCATTCCGTCCGCGCCGATTCCAAATATAGTGGATTAACTAAATCAGGACAAGGCGACGAAGCCGCAGACAGTAAGATAGTAGCAAAGTGAGGCAACGCCGTACTGGTTTAAAGTTAACCCACTATACATCTTAACCAAAAATAAATATTCTTATCTCATTAAGACACTCCCTAAAACATCCGCTAATTCTCCTCTAACACTCCCCCTCTAGAATGATGTTCAGAAAAAAGAAAAACAAGTCTCCTCACATAACGATAGTCTGCTCACACTGACACGGACGGAACATCATTTTCCCCACCATCGTTTTTCCCCTAAGGAGCGTATCATGAAACTGAATCTGCAAAAAACCACCGCTGCTGTTTTAGCTGTTTTGTTCAGCGCAGGCGTATTTGCCGCCAACAATGCCTACAATCCATTTGATTACGGTTACCAAAACCACAAATACGGCAAAAAATGGGGCAAACCCGCATCTGAAGCCGAAGGCGAAAAAGTGATGAAACACGCTGCCTACCGTTCAGGCGTGCACTACACCAACGTCAACCGCATGCCCGGCAATGTAGACCGCAACGGCGTGAAAACCGTACAGGTTAACGACGCATACACCCGTCAAAACCTCGGCCGCTATGCGTTCAATACCATCAAGAGCGGTGGTTCGGAAGTGTACTACGGCGAGTGGGTCGGTAAAGAATACGCCAAAGGCACCAACCGCGGTGTTTTCTACTCAGGCGACAAACGCGCTACCTCTATGCCGGTATCCGGTGTAGCCAACTACGCCGTCAAAGGTATCAACAACTACACCGGCAACAACCCGATGGTCGGTACTTTGCGCGCAGACTTCGGTCAACGCGTCTTGGCAGGTTCTATGAAAAACAACGCTGTACAGATGGACATCCATTCCCGCATCAAACCGTCCAGCGCATCGTTTGAAGGCTACGCCCGCGCCAACGGCCACTTCGGTAAAACCGAAGGCCACTTCTTCGGTCACAACGCAAGCGCGCTGGCCGGTGTTGCCAAATTTAAAACCGACCGCAACTTGGATACGGCATTCGGCGGTGTGAAACGCTAAAATCCGTAGTTAAGTAAATAAAGCCTGCTTCACGCAGGCTTTTTTAAACACCAGCCCGCCAACCTTCTCAAGGTCGTCTGAAACCGCCGACCGGAAAGCCGACACCATGTACAAACCGTCTGCCTGCCTTATCCTCTTTCTCGCCGCCCCCGTCCTTGCCGCGCCCCGTTCTGACTTTTCAGACGACCGTACCGCGCAACGCCTGTGGCAGGATACCCGCCAAACCATGCAGGAGCAGGAACAAAAAGTGCGCGAATACCGCCTCGACATTCCCGCCGAACACATCGGGCAGACAGCCGAAACCGACCCCGAAGCCGACCAAGGCGAAGCCCTGTTTAACGCCGTCAACCGCAGCGACTGGCAAACCGTGCGCCCGCTGCTCGAGCGTTATACCCAGCAAACCGAATACGACCCCGACATCGCCCTCTTTGCCCGCGCCTCGCTCGCCCGCGGCGAAGGCAGGTGGAAAGATGCCAAACAAGACTACGAAACCCTGCTGCAACGCCATCCCGACTTCACGCGCGGACGGCTCGATTACGCCCGCCTGCTCTTTGAAGGTCGTCTGAACCGCGAAGCCACTTCCGAATTCATGCGCCTGCAAAACGAAGACCTGCCCGAAGCCGTCAAAGAAAACATCGGCCATTTCCGCGATTCCTTAAACCAACGCCAAAGCTGGCAGGGCAGCCTTTCCGTCGGCGCCGTCCACAACAGCAACATCAACGAAGCCAGCGGCAAAGTATGGTGTAAAACCGAAATCGACGGCGAATGCTGGGAAGAATTTTCAGGCGACAAGCCCATTTCCGCCAACGGCATCAAATACGAAGCCGCCGCCGTCCGCCGCTGGCAGATTAAAGGACATCACGGCATCGCCGCCCGCGCGCTCGGCTACGGCCGCTTCTACCGCGACCATAAAGACTTCAACGAACACACGCTCAACCTCAGCGCAGGCTACCAGTTTGAAAACCACCGCCACACCTTCGCCCTCGCCCCGCTCGTCGAATGGAACGGCAGCGGCGGCAAAACCCTCAACCGCGCCTACGGCGTGCGCAGCGAGTGGAACCTCGACAAAGGCAGCTGGACGTGGAACACCGAAGCCGAGTGGAAACACCTCTCCTATTCCGACAAAACCCGCCTGCTCGACGGCAGCCTCTTCTCCGTTTACAACACCCTGTCCTACTTCCCGCGCAACGACCTCATGCTCTACGGCGGCATAGACTGGCAGCAGCGCAAAGCCAAAGAACCCGTGGACAGCTACCGCCTCATCTCCGCACGGCTGGGCGCGGCAAAAATGTTTGAAGCCGGCTTCGACGCCTCCGCCTCCGCCACCTTCGGCATCCGCAGCCACCGCGAAGAAAACGCCGTACTCGAACAACGCCGCCGCGACAAAGAACAGACCTACCGCCTCAGCATAGGCGCGGACCGCTGGAAATTCGCCGGCCTCAAGCCCGTCCTCAGCTACAAACACCGCCGCGTCCACGGCAACACCGACTGGCTATACAGCTACAAACAAAACGAAGTCGGTCTGTCACTGGTCAAATCGTTCTAACGCAGGACGCAGAAACGCAAAGGTCGTCTGAAATTCAGTTTTCAGACGACCTTTGCGTTTTATAGTGGATTAAATTTAAATCAGGACAAGGCGACGAAGCCGCAGACAGTACAGATAGTACGGCAAGGCGAGGTAACGCCGTACTGGTTTAAAGTTAATCCACTATAAATTATTCCCCGTCTTTAACCGGATAATCAGGCAAATACACATCAAAGCGGGTGCTTTTGCCCGTGTATTGGTAGGCGGGTTTTTCGCCGTTGAGATATTCGCCGAGGCGCGGGCGTTTGACGACGACGCGCTTTTTGGCGATGGCGCGGGCGGCGGCAAGCAACCCGGCTTCTTCTTGGGCGGCACCGACGACGCTGTGGAAATACGCCATTTCCTTTTTGACGGCGGCGGACTTTTGGCGTTCGGGGTACATGGGGTCGAGGTACACGATGTCGGGGCGCGATTGAGCGGCGAGTTCGCGCATCAATTCGACGGCGTTGCCATAATGGAAAGTCATGCGGCGGGCGATGTCTTGAATTTCAGGCGCTTGCAGCGCGCGTTCGAGGCCGTCGGCAAGCAGGCAGGCGACGGCGGGATGCTGCTCGAAAGTGTGGACGTTCAAACCGAGCGAGGCGAGGACGAAACTGTCGCGCCCGAGTCCGCCGGTACCATCCCAGACGGTCGGTTTGGTTGTGTGGTTGACCGCCTTGGCAATCAGCTCGCCGCCGCCTTTGGTGCGCCGGTATTGGGCTGCACCGCCGCCGAAATCGACGCGGACGCGCCCCTTCTCCCCCGCGCGGCACAAGCTGACGCCCTCCGCATCGGCAAGCAGGTATTCGCCGCTGTCGGGTAGGTCGGACAAAATCGGAAGCTGGAATTGCCGTGCCAAACGGCGGGCGTGTTCGGTGGCGGTGTCGTCGAGATAAATGGGCGTCATGGCGGTTGCGGGTCGGGGTCGTCTGAAAAAGGCGGATTATATAGTGGGTTAAAATAAAAATGAGACAAGGCGGCAACGCCCGCCGTGTACGGGTAGTCCATAAGGGCGTTGGCAATGCCGTATTATTGCAATTTTAATCCACTATATCGGGAATCCGCTTGAAGCCGATATGGCTTCATCAATACGGATTTTATCCGTTCTTGGAACAAAGGTCGTCTGAAAATCGGATTTCGGGTTTTCAGACGACCTTTGCCGTTCTTTACGCGCTGAATTTCCGTCCGCGTTCCATATCCTGCCTTGCGGGTAAAGGAGAACGGTCAATGCGGCGCGGATAGAGGTTTTGGCTATATCCAAAGCATCAGGAGTTATTTAGCCTGCGTCAGCCCGTTTGTTAAAATCCGTCGTTTTGCCGGTTGATTGAACGGCATTTTCCAATAGAAACAAACCATAACCATGACCCACACACAGCAAAAATCCCCCGACCTTTGGCTGGTGACCGCCGCTGCCGCCGCCATCCTGCTGATTACCATCGGCATGCGCATGACTTTGGGACTGTTTGTCCGTCCCGTCGTCGACTCTACCGAGCTGAGTATCCAAGAGTTCAGCCTGATTATTGCCGTTTTCCAATTGATGTGGGGCGTGTCCCAGCCGCTTTCCGGCGCGCTTGCCGACCGCTTCGGCGCGTTTAAGGTTTTGGGCGGCGGCGCGTTGCTGTTGGTTTGTGCCTGCCTGATGGTGCCGCAGATGCCGAATTATTGGGGGCTGATGCTGGCAATCGGGCTGCTTTTTGCATTCGGCACGGGCGCGGGCGGTTTCTCCATCATCATGGGGCAGGTCGCGGCGAAAGTGCCGCCGCACAAACGCGGTTTGGCTTCGGGGCTGGTCAACGCGGGCGGTTCGGCGGGGCAGTTTCTGTTTGCGCCGCTGGTGCAGGGTTTGCTGGTGTTGCCCGCCGTCGGCTGGACGGGGACGTTTTATGTTTGGGGCGGGATTGCGCTTTTGATCCTGCCGATTTCGTGGTGGCTGGCGGGCGGCAAAAACGCTGTCGCCACGCACCACACGTCGTCTGAAAACGGGCAATCGCTGGGGCAGGCAGTCAAAGCGGCGTTTAAAGACCGCAGCTACATCCTGCTGCACTTGGGCTTTTTTACCTGCGGTTTCCACATCGCGTTTTTGGTGACCCACCTGCCCAACGAAATCGCGCTCTGCGGCCTGCCCGCTTCGGTCGCTTCGACTTCGATTGCGATTATCGGCTTGGCGAACATTGCGGGCTGCATTTTTTCGGGCTGGTGTACGGGGCGGTTTTTGGGCAAATACGTTTTGTTCGGACTCTACACCTCGCGCGTAGCGATGGTGCTGATATACCTTGCCGCCCCGAGAACCGACGTCAATTTCTACATTTTCGCCGCCGCGCTGGGCTTTACTTGGCTCGCCACCGTCGCGCCGACCGCTGCGATTACAGGCAAACTGTTCGGCACGCGCTATCTGGCGACGCTGTTCGGACTGACGATGTTGAGCCACCAAATCGGCGGTTTTTTAGGCTCGTATATCGGCGGCATCGTGATTTACCGGTTCAACGATTACGGCTGGATGTGGTATGCCGACGCGGTGTTGGCGGGGACGGCGGCTTTGCTGAACCTGCCGATACGCGAAAAGAAAGCGGCGTAAACCGCTGCGACGCAACCAAGACAGGTCGTCTGAAAATCGGATTTCGGGTTTTCAGACGACCTTTTTTCCGCCGTTACATCAAGTCAGCTCAAAAGAGGCGTGGGCGAAGCGGCAAAATCGGCTAGAATAGGCTCGGGAAACCGGAGGTTCGGCGACCGGCAGCTTGAAACCGTCAACCGCCTAGAATCCGCACCGTCCGCCACCCCGTCCCTACCGTTTTCGAGTGGAATACATGAATCGTTGGTTTTACACGCAATTATGGCGCATCGCGCCGCCGCTTATCCGCCACTATCTCAAAAAGCGCGCCGTCAAATCACCTGCCTATCTCTACCATTGGGGCGAGCGTTTCGGCGAACCGTTTGACCGGCCTGTGCAGCATCCGATTTGGGTGCATGCCGTATCGGTTGGCGAAACCCGTGCCGCGCAGCCCTTGGTGGAAGCACTGCGCCGCCATTTCCCCGACGCGCCGCTGCTCATGACCCAAATGACGCCGACCGGACGCGCCGCCGCGAAAGAACTGTTCCCCGACGCGCAATGCCGTTACCTGCCTTACGACAAACCCGAATGGGTCGCCCAATTCCTGAAGGAACACCGCCCCCTGTTCGGCGTACTGATGGAAACGGAAATCTGGCCCAACCTCATGCACGCCTGCGCCGACGCGCACGTCCCCCTGTTTCTCGCCAACGCCCGCCTGTCTGAAAAATCGCAGCGCGGCTATTTGAAAATCCGCAACCTGTTCGAGCCTGCGCTGCAAACCTTAAGCGGCTGTTTCGCGCAAACCGCCGAAGACGCGGAGCGGCTGCACTTGATTGGCGCGTCCAACGTCCATGTCTGCGGCAACACCAAATACGATATTTCCCCGCCCGAACGGATGCGCGCGCTGGCGGCCGCCTTCCGCGAACGCATAGGCACGCGCCCCGTCGCCGTCTGCGCCAGCACCCGCTTTTACAAAGACCAAGACGAAGCGGCGCTCTTGCTCGAAGCGTGGAAAAAATATGTCGGCGACGCCCTGCTGGTCGTCGTCCCGCGCCATCCGGAGCGTTTTCAGACGACCTTTGAAACGGCGCAGGCATTGGGTTATACCGTTCAAAAACGCAGCGACAACCTGCCGGTTTCCCGACAAACCCAAGTCTGGGTGGGCGACAGCATGGGCGAACTCTTTGCCTACTACCTCAGTTCGGATGTCGCCTTTGTCGGCGGCAGCCTCGTGGACAGCGGCTGTCAAAACATCATCGAGCCGATAGCCTGCGGCATTCCGACCGTGTTCGGCTTTTCCACCTACAACTTTGCCGCCGCCTGCCGCAGCGCGCTGGAAGCCCAAGCGGCGGTGCAGGTGCAGAATGCGGACGAATGGCGTACCTTCGTCTCAGCCTGTTTGGAAAATCCGAACGAACGCAGCCATTTCGCCCAACAGGCGGCACGCTTTGTCGCCGGCCATCAAGGCGCCAGCCGTCGGATGGCGGACGAAATCGCCGCGTCTGTGCGCCATCTGACGCGCAAAGAGGCGTAAGGACAAACCTGCCTTCCCCAAACGAAAGGTCGTCTGAAAACCCGAATTTAGGTTTTCAGACGACCTTTTTGTCTTGTGGACGGATTGCTGCGAATCAGGCGGCGTCGCCCGCACTGCCCTGACGGCAAGCCATTCCGCCTTATAGTGGATTAAAATTGCAATGATACGGCGTTGCCAACGTCCTTATGTACTAACCGTACACGGCGGGCGTTGCCGCCTTGTCTCATTTTTATTTTAATCCACTATATTTCGCCATTTCCGCGAACACTTGATGCGCGGTGGCGATGGTTTCGTCAATCAGCTCGGGCGTGTGCGCGGCGGAAACGAAGCCTGCTTCGTAGGCGGACGGGCCGAAGGCGGTGTTGCGGTCGAGCATGCCGTGGAAGAAGCGTTTGAAGGCGTCGATATTGGAACGCGCCATGTCGCCGTAGTTTTGCGGGGCATGGGCGGCGAAATACAGGCCGAACATACCGCCCACGCTGTCGGCGGTGAACTCGATGCCGTGCGCTTTGGCGGCGGCGGCAAGCCCGTCGGCGAGGCGGCGGGTCAAGGCGGTCAGATTTTCGTAGAAGCCTTCGCGCTGGATGATTTCGAGCGTTTTCAAGCCTGCGGCGACGGCAATCGGGTTGCCCGACAAAGTGCCTGCCTGATACACGCCGCCCAGCGGGGAAATACATTCCATGATGTCTTTGCGTCCGCCGAACGCGGCAAGCGGCATACCGCCGCCGATGACTTTGCCCATCGTGGTCAGGTCGGGCGTGATGCCGTGCAGCGACTGCGCGCCGCCGAGTGCGACGCGGAAACCGGTCATCACTTCGTCGTAAATCAACACCGCGCCGTGTTTTTCGGTCAATTCGCGCAGGGTTTTGACGAAGGCTTCAGTCGGGCGGACAAGGTTCATATTGCCGACGAAGGGTTCGAGGATGACGCAGGCGATTTCGTCGCCGTTGCGGGCGAACGCTTCTTCGAGCTGGGCGGTGTTGTTGTATTCGAGGACTAAGGTGTGTTTCGTGAAATCGGCGGGAACGCCTGCGGAAGACGGGTTGCCGAAGGTGAGCAGGCCGCTGCCGGCTTTGACGAGCAGGCTGTCGGAATGGCCGTGGTAGCAGCCTTCGAACTTGATGATTTTGTCGCGTCCGGTGAAGCCGCGGGCGAGGCGGATGGCGGTCATGGTCGCTTCGGTGCCGGAGCTGACGAGGCGCAGCCTTTCGACGGACGGCATGATTTTGGCGATTTCTTCGGCGATGACGATTTCGCCTTCGGTGGGCGCGCCAAACGACAAACCGCCCAACGCGGCTTCGCGCACGGCCTCGATGACTTCGGGGTGCGCGTGTCCGACAATCGCAGGCCCCCACGAACCGACATAATCGGTGTAGCGCGTGCCGTTTTCGTCCCAAACATACGCGCCTTCGGCTTTTTTGATGAAGCGCGGCACGCCGCCGACGCTGCCGAATGCACGGACGGGGGAATTCACGCCGCCGGGGATGATGGCTTTGGCGCGGTCAAACAGGATTTCGTTACGGTTCATAGCGGGTTCTTTCTGAGGTCGTCTGAAAAATAAGCGGTATTTTATCATCAGATTGCCCGCGCCAGCCGTTTCAGACGACCCCGAAAGCCCAAACCGCCACGGCGCAATGCCGTATCTGAAAATGAAAATTGTTCTGTAAAAACAATCACTCTGTTCATATTTGAAGCGTTTGTGCTATAATCCGCACCCATTTATACCATAAAGAAAACATCATGTTACGCGGATTCATTTTAATGCTTACCCTTTTGGTTTCCACCGTCTCCTACGCCGCCCAGCGCAAGCTGCCGAGCGATATGGACGCGGCGGTTTTGAAACAGGTCGAACTGCCTTATCTGAAAGTGAGCCGTGGCGGCTTCTCATGGACGCGCCTCTTGACGCTGGGCCTTGCCGACGGCAATTCCGCCAAGCTGCAGATTACCCGTTTCACCAAAATCCACGACGAAAACGACCGCTTCATCCCGATGGGGCGGCTGGCAAGTAAAACAGGCAAAACCATCGCCTTCAAACACAACGATACCAACGCCCTCGTGCGCGAAGTGTGGGTTTTGACCGACGACGAAGCCTCCCGTTTTACCGCGCAAAAAGAAGTCCGCGACGAGATTAAGCAAGACGCGCAATAAGCCGCCGCCTGCCCGTTTCAGACGACCCAAACACACACCGCGTGGTTGGCTGTTGCAGCCGCAGCAGCGCAACCGCGCATTTTTGCGCCCTGACGAATCAGTGTTTCAGACGACCCGCCAAGCCTTCCCCAAGGTCGTCTGAAATCGAGATTTCCATAACAATCAGCCCCGCAATTACGGGCTACCTGAGAAAGACACAAACCATGAAAAAAGTATTTATCCGCACCTTCGGCTGCCAAATGAACGAATACGACAGTGAAAAAATGCTCGCCGTACTCGCCGAAGAAAACGGCGGCATCGAACAAGTTGCCGAACCCGACCACGCCGACATCATCCTCTTCAACACCTGTTCCGTGCGCGAAACAGCGCACGAAAAAGTCTTTTCCGACCCCGGCCGTGTGAAGCCGCTCAAACAGAAAAACCCCAACCTCATCATCGGCCTGCCAGGCTGCGTCGCCTCCCAAGAAGGCGAAAACATCATCAAACGCGCGCCTTATGTGGACGTCGTCTTCGGTCCGCAAACGCTGCACCGCCTGCCCAAAATGATTGTGGATAAAGAAACCAGCGGCCTGTCGCAAGTCGATATTTCCTTTCCCGAAATCGAAAAATTCGACCACCTGCCGCCCGCCCGCGTCGAAGGCGGCGCAGCATTCGTGTCCATCATGGAAGGCTGTTCCAAATACTGCTCGTTCTGCGTCGTCCCCTACACCCGCGGCGAAGAGTTCTCCCGCCCGCTGAACGACGTTTTGACCGAAATCGCCAACCTCGCCCAGCAAGGTGTTAAAGAAATCAACCTCTTGGGACAAAACGTCAACGCCTATCGCGGCGAAATGGAAGACGGCGAAATCTGCGACTTCGCCACCCTGCTGCGCATCGTCCACGAAATCCCCGGCATCGAACGTATGCGCTTCACCACCAGTCACCCGCGCGAGTTTACCGATTCGATTATCGAGTGCTACCGCGACCTGCCCAAGCTGGTGTCGCACCTGCACCTGCCGATTCAAAGCGGTTCCGACCGCGTATTGAGCGCGATGAAACGCGGCTACACCGCCTTGGAATACAAATCCATCATCCGCAAACTGCGCGCCATCCGCCCCGACTTGTGCCTAAGCAGCGACTTCATCGTCGGCTTCCCCAGCGAAACCGAACGCGAGTTCGAGCAAACCCTGAAGCTGGTGAAAGACATTGCCTTCGATTTGAGCTTCGTCTTCATTTACAGCCCGCGCCCCGGCACACCCGCCGCCAACCTGCCGGACGACACCCCGCACGCCGAAAAAGTGCGCCGCCTCGAAGCCCTGAACGAAGTCATCGAAGCCGAAACCGCCCGCATCAACCAAACCATGATAGGTACCGTACAACGCTGTCTGGTCGAAGGCATCTCCAAAAAAGACCCCGACCAGCTCCAAGCCCGTACCGCCAACAACCGCGTGGTCAACTTCACCGGCACGCCCGATATGATCAACCAAATGATCGATTTGGAAATCACCGAAGCCTACACCTTCTCCCTGCGCGGCAAACCGGTCGAAGCGTAAAGCCGTTCCGCCATAGCAAAGGTCGTCTGAAAACCTGTATCTTGGTTTTCAGACGACCTTTTCATATTTTGGGCAAGTTCAGAAAGACTTAGTGTTTAAAAACGTACTTTAATTGACTTGTTCCACCAAAAAATCCACAAATGCCCGGATTTTCGGGCTGACGGCATTGTCGCCGTAATAGACGGCGTAAAACGGTTTGGCTTCGTTCAAGGCGCGGTCGGGCAGGAGTTCGTGCAGGTGTCCCGCTGCGATATCGGCGGCGACGGTGAAATCCGACAGGCAGGCGATGCCGTTGCCTTCCAGACACAGGCGGCGGATGGTTTCGCCGCTGTTGGCGGACAATTGCGGCACGGCGGCGTAGGGCGTGTGGCCGGTGTCGGCAAACGGCCAGTTGTTCAGGGTTTTGGGCTCGGAGAAGCCGATGAGGGTGTGCTGCGACAGGTCGGCGACGGTTTGGGGCGTACCGTGACTGGCGAGATAATCGGGCGCGGCAACGAGTTTCAGACGACTGTCAAACAGATGGCGGGCGCGCAGGGCGGAGTCGTGCAGGCTGCCTGCGCGGATGGCGATGTCCACGCGCCGCTCGATGAGGTCGATGTAGCCTTCGGACGAAGTGAGCAGCAACGACACCTGCGGATAGCGTTCGCAGAACGGGCGTACCAGCGGGGCGACGAGGTGCAGCAGCGTGGGCGTGGCGGAATCCACCCGAAGCACGCCCTGCGGCGCGCCGCCTGCGGAGAGGATTTCGGCCTCGGCGGCCTCGATGTCGTGCAGTATCTGCCGCGCGCGCTCGAAAAAGCGGCAGCCTTCTTCGGTGAGCCGCAGTTGGCGCGTGGTGCGGTTGAGCAGGTTGGCGGAGAGTTTGTCTTCCAGCCGCTTCACGGTGCGGCTGACGGCGGAGTTGGCCAGCCCGAGCCGTTCTGCCGCGCGGCTGAAACTGCCGCTTTCCACCACCTGCACGAACACGGCCAGTTCGTCTGAATGGGTTTTCATTGTTGCTTTTCCTGAAAAAGTGTTTTGCAATTATTGCTGTTTTCATTATAAAGCATCGGAGTACAATAATGCTTTTTCAACGCAAATATTTGAAGGACCAACATGAATATTCTGTTAATTGACGGCGGCCAACATTTCGGCCATTCCGCCGGCCGCCTGAACCACACGCTGCACCAAACCGCACGCGACACGCTGACCGCACTCGGTCATGCAGTGAAGGAAACCGTGATTGAAGCAGGCTACGACAAAGATGCCGAAGTGGAAAAATGGCTGTGGATGGACGCGGTGGTTTGGCAGATGCCCGGCTGGTGGATGGGCGAGCCGTGGACGGTGAAAAAATATATCGATGAAGTGTTTACCGCAGGCGTGGGCGAAAACAAGCTGGTGGCCAACGACGGCCGCCACCGTGTCAACCCGACGGAAGGCTACGGCACGGGCGGCTTGCTGCATGGCAAAAAACACATGATTTCATCCACTTGGAACGCGCCGATTGAGGCGTTTACCCGCGAAGGCGATTTCTTTGAGGGCGCGGGCGTGGACGGAGTGTATCTGCATTTCCACAAGGCCAACGAGTTCCTCGGCACCACGCGCCTGCCCTCGTTCATCTGCAACGATGTGATCAAGAATCCGCAGGTGGAGCAGTATTTGGCGGATTATCGGGCGCATTTGGAGAAGGTGTTCGGTAAAGCATAGTTGAGATGGCCGGCCCGACTGGTTGCCGATACGGTATCTGCTATCCGCCGTATCGATGTAAGCAGGCTGGCTATACGCAGAGTATTTGATATTCTTGTACACCAAATAAATCAAAGGTCGTCTGAAAACCCGTATCGTGGTTTTCAGACGACCTTTTTGTATCGTATTGGCATCAACAGTCGGCTCACCGAATCCCGCCTGTCTTTTAGCAATTTCACGATACCGCGTATTGACAGCCCCATAGGGGTCGTCTGAAAATCAGTTTTCGCGCTTTCAGACGACCTTTTTACGTTTAACAACCCGTCCGAAGCCGCCCCATATCCCCAGCGAGAAAAACCATGTCCCTGCAAAACCTCTCCAACATCCGCACCCTCGTCGTCAAAGTCGGCTCCAGCCTCGTTACCGCAGGCGGCAAAGGCATAGACCAAGCCGCACTCGACCGCTGGGCGGCGCAAATCGCCGAATTGGGCAAACAAGGCGTACAAACCGTCCTCGTTTCCAGCGGTGCCATCGCCGAAGGCATCAAACGGCTGGGCTGGAGCAAACGCCCCACCGCCATCAACGAACTGCAAGCCGCCGCCGCTGTCGGGCAAACCGGCATCGCCCAAGCCTACGAAACCGCGTTCGCACCGCACGGCATCCGCACCGCCCAAATCCTGCTCACCCACGACGACCTGAGCAACCGCACCCGCTACCTCAATGCCCGCAGCACCCTGCAAACCCTGTTGTCCAAAGGCATCGTCCCCGTCATCAACGAAAACGACACCGTTACCACCGACGAAATCAAACTCGGCGACAACGACACCCTCGGCGCGCTCGTGACCAACCTCATCGAAGCCGATGCCCTCGTCCTCCTCACCGACCAAAAAGGCCTGTACGACAGCGATCCGCGCAAAAATCCGCAAGCCAAACTGATTCCGACCATCGCAGCCGACCATCCCGACCTCGAAAGCATGGCGGGCGGCGCAGGCAGCAGCGTCGGCACAGGCGGCATGTACACCAAAGTGACCGCCGCCAAACGCGCCGCACTCAGCGGAGCCGCCACCGTCGTCGCATGGGGAGGCGAACCCGACGTCCTCGTCCGCCTCAAACAAGGCGAAAGCATAGGCACGCTCTTCACCAGCGCGCACAGCCGCGTCGCCGCCCGCAAACAATGGCTGCTCGGACACGTCCAAACCGCAGGCAGCCTGACCGTTGATAGCGGCGCAGCAAAAGCGCTGACCGAACAACACGCCAGCCTGCTGCCTGTTGGCTGCATCCGTGCGGACGGACATTTCCACCGCGGCGAACTCGTCGCCATCCTCGATACCGACGGCAAAGAAATCGCCCGCGGCCTGACCAATTACAGCAGCGGCGAAACCGCCAAAATCCTGCAAACCCCGTCCGAGCGCATCGCCGAAAAATTAGGCTACGCCCACGAAGACGAACTTATCCACCGCGACAATATGGCGTCGCATTGGTAAAAAAGGTCGCCTGAAACCTTATAGTGGATTAACAAAAATCAGGACAAGGCGACGAAGCCGCAGACAGTACAGATAGTACGGAACCGATTCACTTGGTGCTTCAGCACCTTAGAGAATCGTTCTCTTTGAGCTAAGGCGAGGCAACGCCGTAATGGTTTAAAGTTAATCCACTATATTATTGGGTTTCAGACGACCTCCCCTCCCATCCAAACAAAGGAAACCAGCATGAAAAAATTCATCTTCCTCACCACCGCCCTCCTGCTCCTCAACGCCTGCGCCTCCCAATCCGGACAAGGCAGTTCTGCTCAAGTCTATGGCGAAATCAAAGGCGGCGTAGAAAGCAGCCACGTCCACTAAGCAGGCGGAACGGCGGGCATTGCCCACTCAGAAGATGCCGCCCCAATCATCCGTTCCCCTGAAATCCTCAGTGCCAACAAATCAAAAGGTCGTCTGAGACCTTTGCAAAATTCCCCAAAATCCCCTAAATTTCCATCAAGACATTTAG
>CAUOMQ010000022.1:0-23923 GCA_963456805.1 uncultured Neisseria sp.
GTTCGTAATAGTTTAAAGCTTTGTTTCTTAAGTCCGCAGAGTATGCCATGGTTAGGCCTTCAAAGTTGAGTATTGTACTATTTTATTTTTAATTGACTATAATAGCCAAAGACTTTTAGAAGTCTGAAATTAAAAACAATTAGAATCAACGGATTAAAAATCGAAGTATGGTGTTTGCAGACACGAGTTTGGAAGGGTGGCACAAATAATGCTGAGTATCGTATAAAATGCTTTTTATGGAAAAAATCAACGGTAATTTAATATTAATTGGCTTAATGGGTGCAGGCAAAACCACTTTGGGGCGGTATATTGCCCAAATGTTGGATCGTCCGTTTTATGATAGTGATCATGAGATTTGTACGGCATCAGGTGTCTCTATTCCCATCATCTTTGAGATGGAGGGTGAGCAAGGGTTTCGCAATCGAGAGACTGCTATGCTCAAGAAGCTGACTGCGATGAAGGATATTATTTTATCAACAGGAGGAGGGTCGGTTTTGCGTGATGAAAACAGGCAAAATATGCGACGAAATGGTACGGTTGTGTATCTTCATGCCTCGCCTGAAATTCTGTTAGAGCGGACCCGTTATGATAACAGCCGCCCTTTGTTGCAGGTAGAGAACCCGCTTGCTAAGTTGCAAGAGCTCTATAATGCCCGTGATCCTTTATATCGAAATACTGCGCACATTGTGATCGAGTCCGACAGCTGTGCAAAAACGGTGAAACGGTTGTTTGAGGCGTTAAATCGATAATAGATTTGTTATCGGTGAGTAACGATATAGGTTTTCAGACTACCCTAAATGAGAGCCGGCAACTAAAGATTAACAAGGAATCAAAATGCGTACCCTGACCGTCCAAACTCCCTCCCATCAGTATCCTATTTTTATTGGGAATCATCTTATTGAACAAGCTGATGTTTTATTAAAGCCATATTTAAGTAATAAGGTGACCATTGTTACGAATGAGACGATTGCACCCTTATATCTAGAATCTTTTCAGACGACCTTGGATAGATTAGGTATTTCCAGTTTCAGTATTATTCTGCCTGATGGGGAAGAATATAAAAATTGGCAAACGCTCAATCTTATTTTTGACGGTTTAATGCAAAATAGGGCGGAGCGCAAAACGACCTTGATTGCATTGGGAGGAGGGGTCATTGGCGATATGGTTGGTTTTGCGGCAGCAACTTATCAACGTGGCGCCCCATTTATCCAAGTGCCGACTACATTGTTAAGTCAAGTCGATTCCTCAGTTGGCGGTAAGACGGCAATCAACCATCCGCTTGGGAAAAACATGATAGGCGCGTTTTATCAACCTAAGGCTGTACTGGCGGACTTATCTACGCTTAAAACGCTTCCGCAACGCGAATTATCTGCCGGTATGGCAGAGGTCATTAAATACGGCGCGCTTGGCGATATTGAGTTTTTTGAGTGGTTAGAGCAGCACATGACCGATTTAATGATGCAGGATCAGGAGAAACTTGCGCAGGCTGTGTACCATTGTTGCAAAATGAAAGCTGAGATTGTGGCTCAAGATGAGACAGAACAAGGGATTCGTGCATGGTTGAATCTGGGGCATACTTTTGGGCATGCCATTGAAGCAGAAATGGGTTATGGCGTGTGGCTGCATGGCGAAGCAGTAGCCGCGGGATGCGTGTTGGCAGGACGGTTATCCGAGAAACTGGGTAAAATTCATGAGGCAGATACGCTTCGAATTGCGGCATTGCTTGAGGCTGCAAAATTACCATCAGCACCGCCGAAGTTTGAATTTGAAAAGTGGATAGAGCACATGAGTCATGATAAAAAAGTGAGTGGCGGCGTCATGCGCTTTATTGGTTTGGATCGTCTGGGTAAGGCAAACATTACGAAGGTTACAGATATGGAAATTTTGCGCCAAACCTTGAGTCCGTATCTATAACGGTCAAGTAAGTAATGTCTTTAGAATGCGTCCATAACTTCATATAAAACAAAACAAGTTAGCACTACGATATAAGAGGCTGCCAAGATAATTGCATCATGGCAGCCTCTTAACAATAGAAGGAACGTGATGGGGTTGCGAATAGAGAGGATATAGTGGATTAACTTTAAACCAGTACGGCGTTGCCTCGCCTTAGCTCAAAGAGAACGATTCTCTAAGGTGCTGAAGCACCAAGTGAATCGGTTCCGTACTATCTGTACTGTTTGCGGCTTCGTCGCCTTGTCCTGATTTAAATTTAATCCACTATAGTTTGAGACCGATTGGTTTTTTGTGTTCGGTGCTTAGAAAATTGATTGCTTGGAATATGTGTCGTGTTATTAATCTATGATAGAGTCAATAAATACAAAAAAGACCTTGTTTTAAACAAGGTCTTTTTATCTGGTGGAGGTAAGCGGGATCGAACCGCTGACCTCTTGCATGCCATGCAAGCGCTCTACCAACTGAGCTATACCCCCGAAATTTGGTGGCGAATCAGGGACTCGAACCCCGGACACAAGGATTATGATTCCTCTGCTCTAACCGACTGAGCTAATTCGCCGTTTCGTGAAGTCGCTATTATATGTTGTTTTGAGTTTTTGGCAAGTTTTATTTTGTACTTTATGTTTTGTTTTTGTTTTTTAATGGAATAAAACATGGATGAGGTCGTCTGAAATGGTGTTTCAGACGGCCTGTGTGTTTGGAGGATAGTTTGAGGTGGGGGATTTCAAAGTTTGTGGCAGATGTCGCCGAAGCGGAAACCTGTCCAGTCGATGCCGATGTTTTTGCCAAAGGCGATGACTTTGAAGAGTTCGCCCATTTCGTGTTGGTCGGTCAGTTTTTGTACGGCGGTGCTGACGCGGAGGTAGTCTGCCGTGCCTGGTGGGGCGGTTTGTGTCAGCAGGTCGGTAATACCGAGGTTGAATAGGAAATGGGACTGGGGTAGGTAACCGATGAGGTCTAGTCCGCCGTCGGTGCCTGCTTGGGCAATATCGGTAAAGTTGACGTGTGCGGTCAGATCGGTCAGACCGATATGGAAAAACGGGTCGTGAACGGTGTGGTGGCGGTAGTGGGCGATGAGTGTGCCTTCGTCGCGTTGCGGGTGGTAATACTGGGCGGCGTCAAAACCGTAGTCGATAAATATCATGCCGCCGCGTGTGATTTTCTGCGCGAGGGTGAGAATAAAGGCGTATTGGGCGGGGTGTAGCTCGCTGGTGTAGGGGTGTTCGGTTTCGGGAAAGTAGGTGGCGGCTAAACAGAGGAGGTCGGGTTGGTTTAAGGGTTGCGGACTTTGTTCGAGCTGTCCGTCGGAGTTGATGGAGACACCGATATGTTGAAAGGTATTTTGGGTGCGGCGGATGATTTCAATGGGCATAGCATCTAGGACTTCATTGCCGATGATGATGCCGTCGAAGGATTCGGGCAGTTCGGTCAGGTGGATGACTTTTTGTGCCAGTTGCGGGGTGGTGTGTTCGGCGATGAATTGGCGTTGGCGTTCAGCAAGCTCGGGGGAGAGTTCGATGATGTAGTAATGCTTGAGGTCGTCTGAAAGACTTTTCAATAGGGTGGCGGCGAGATGTCCCGTACCTGCGCCGAATTCGTAGATGTTGCCGGCGGTTTGCGGGAGTAGCTCGGCGAGTTGCCGGGCGAGGGTTTGTCCGAATAATGGGGTGAGGGTGGGGGCGGTGATGAAATCGCCGTCTGTGCCGATTTTGTGGCTGCCTCCGGTGTAGTAGCCGTATTCGGGTGTGTAGAGTGCAAGCTCCATAAATCGTGAGAAAGGAATCCAGTTATTTTGGGCTTTTATTTCCTGTTTGATGATTTCGAATAGTTTGGAACTTGAGGCTTGCGCGGCAGGGGAGGGGAGGGGGAGGTGTGCCTTCATAATTGTTAGATAATGTAAAATTTATGAATTTATTTGTCTATTATAACGTGAACGAAAAAGGGGCGTTTTTTCATTTTTTTATACCATATATTGTGTCTAAATAATATTTTCAATACTACATATTGTGTTTTTAAAAACCAAATCGGGTAAAATGGGTGGTTCGGCTTGTTTGCTTGTTTGGTTAAAATACTGTTTTTTAATGATTTTGTTGTTGCATATGTACTGGTATTTTAGAGTAAGGCGATTTGACCGAGGCGTTAAAATTTTTTATAGTGTGGGCTAGTGGGGCGATGTGGGTAAAAGTGTCTGCATTGCCCAAAAAATTCCGATTTAAACCGATTAGGACGAAATTGTGTTTGGTGGCGCTCACGAATTGAGTATTGACAGCAAAGGGCGGTTGGCAATTCCTGCCAAGTTCCGCGATATTTTGCTGCGCCATTATACGCCGTCGATTGTGGTTACTTTGGATTCCCGTCAAAAATTGCTGATGTATCCGGAGGCTGAATGGGCAAAGGTTGCCGAGCAGCTTTTGCACCTGAAAACGGCAGGAAATCCGATGTTGCAGCGTTATCAAAATCTGCTGCTGCATAATGCGGATACGCTGGAATGGGATAGCGCCGGCCGCGTACTGATTCCTGCCAATCTGCGCAAACGGGTGGATTTTGAAAAAGACGTTACCTTGGTCGGTCGCGCCAACCGTTTGGAATTGTGGGGCCGTGATCAATGGGAAGCTGAAATGACTCAGGCTTTGGATGATGATCCTGAAGAGTTGGCATTCCAATTAAGTCAGACGGATTTGCAATTGTGAGTAATGCTGAATATCAACATATCACCGTTTTGTTAAATGAGGCGGTTGATGCTCTGGCGGTTCGTGAAGACGGTATTTATGTAGATGGGACGTTTGGCAGGGGAGGGCACTCCCGATTGATTTTGTCCCGTCTGGGCAGTCAAGGTCGTCTGATTGTGTTTGATAAAGACCCGCAAGCGATTGAAGCTGCGCAAAAGCTGGCCGAGCAGGATGGGCGAGTTACGGTAGTCCATGACGGATTTTCAAGTTTTCAGACGACCCTGGATAAGCTGGGTATTGAAGAGATAGATGGTGCGTTGTTTGATTTGGGGATTTCGTCCCCGCAGATAGATGACGGCGCACGAGGTTTCAGTTTCCGTTTTGATGCACCTTTGGATATGCGCATGGATCCGACGCGGGGAATGTCCGCTGCAGAATGGATTGCAACAGCATCGGAACAGGATTTGCACGAGGTTATCAAGAATTATGGTGAAGAGCGGTTTAGTCGCCAGATTGCGCGCGCCATTGTTGCGCAACGGACAGAAAGTCCGATCGATACAACCCGCAAGCTGGCGCAGCTCGTGGCACAAAACGTCCGTACTCGTGAGCGGGGGCAAGACCCTGCGACGCGCACCTTCCAGGCAGTTCGCATCTTTATTAACCGCGAGCTCGAAGAGGTAGAGGCGGTTCTGCCGCAAGTGATGGGTCGTCTGAAGCAAGGCGGACGTTTGGCGGTTATTGCGTTCCATTCGCTTGAAGACCGCATCGTGAAACAGTTTGTCAAAAAGTATTCGCAACACCCTCCTTTGCCGCGTTGGGCGGCAGTAAAAGAAGCGGATTTGCCTCTGCCGCCGTTAAGGGCGGTGGGAAAGGCGATAAAGCCGGGTGTTGAGGAAACTGCCTCCAATCCGCGGGCGCGCAGCGCAGTTTTACGCGTGGCAGAGCGGACGGGCGGTGAGATTGCAGAATAAGCATTATGTGGGGCAGGTGTCCTCGGAACAAACAGATTGAGGTCGTCTGAAAACAATGAATAAATTAAATATCCTTTTGTTGGTCTTGGTATCGGTATCTGCTTTTGCGGTGGTCACTGTGCAAGACCAATCGCGTTTGCACTTCATCGCTTTGGATAAAGCGCAAAAGCAGGAAATTAAGCTTGATCAGGACTATGCACGCTTGAAATTGGATCAGGCGCGACTGGCGAACCACAAGCTGATTAAGGTGGCGGCTGAGAAGCAACGCCTCAAACCGCCCGGCGCGGATAATACCGTGATGGTGGAACGAAAAAAATAATATAGCCGGCTTATCCGGCACTGCAAATTGGTGCCGTCGGATAAAGACACGGTTCGGGTGATTATGAATTGAGATGTTAAGATGTTGATTAAAAACGAATATAAACCGAGCATGCTGCCCAAGACAGCCAAAGCTAAAAAACCCATCACCAGTGATGGGCGGATTTCTTTGGTGTTGTGGCTGATTGCGGCTGCGTTTGTCGGACTGCTGGCTCGCGGCATCTATTTGCAAACCACGCAGCATGAGTTTTTGAAAAATCAGGGCGATCAGCGTTTTGTCCGTACCCTGACTTTACCTGCGTCGCGCGGCATGATTACGGATCGTAACGGCGCGACTTTGGCGTTGAGTGCACCGACTGAATCCTTGTATGCCATGCCTTCCGGTATGGAAGAAATGCCGACTGCCGAACAGATGGCTAAGTTGGCGGCTATTGTTGAGCTGCCTGTTGAGGCATTGCAGGAAAAATTGGCGAAAAAAGATAAAGATTTTATTTATCTGAAGCGCCAACTCAGCCAAGAAAAAGCGGAAGAAATTAAAGCTTTGGGCATTAAAGGCTTGGCATTCCAAAAAGAGCTGAAACGCCATTATCCGATGGGCAACCTGTTCGCACACGTTATCGGTTTCACCAATATCGACGGCAAAGGACAGGAAGGCTTGGAATTGTCGCGAGAAGACAGTCTGCATGGTGCGGACGGTGCGAAAGTGGTTTTGCGCGACAATAAAGGCAATATCGTCGATAGTTTGGATTCTCCGCGCAACAGCGATCCGAAAAACGGGCAGGACATGGTTTTGTCTTTGGATCAACGTATTCAAACACTTGCCTATGATGAGCTGAATAAAGCAGTGGCTTATCACAAAGCCAAAGCAGGTACGGTTGTGGTATTGGATGCGCAAACCGGCGAAATCTTGGCTTTGGTTAACAGCCCTGCCTACGATCCGAATCAACCGGGCAGCGCCGATAGCGAACAGCGCCGCAATCGAGCCGTTACCGATATGATTGAGCCGGGTTCTGCAATGAAGCCGTTTACGATTGCCAAAGCATTGGATTCCGGCAAAGTCGGTGTGGCTGATCGTTTTAACACCATGCCTTATAAAATCGGTCCCGCTACCGTACGCGATACCCATGTGTATCCTACTTTGGATGTGCGCGGCATTATGCAAAAATCTTCCAACGTCGGTACCAGCAAACTGTCTGCAAAATTCACACCTAAAGAAATGTATGATTTTTATCATGATTTGGGTGTGGGCGTGCGGATGCACTCCGGTTTCCCAGGTGAGACGGCCGGTCTTTTGAGAAGCTGGCGCAGATGGCAGCCGATTGAACAGGCAACCATGTCTTTCGGTTACGGCTTGCAATTGAGCCTGCTGCAATTGGCGCGTGCTTATACCATGTTGACACACGACGGCGAATTGTTGCCGGTCAGCTTTGAGAAACAGGCGGTTGCGCCCAAAGGCAAACGCGTCATTAAAGCTTCGACCGCGCGTGAAGTGCGTGATTTGATGGTTTCTGTAACCGAGCCCGGCGGTACAGGTACGGCGGGGGCGGTAGATGGTTTCGACGTCGGCGCGAAAACCGGTACGGCACGTAAGTTGGTCAACGGACGTTACGTTGATAACAAACACGTGGCAACTTTCATCGGTTTTGCTCCTGCCAAAAATCCCCGTGTGATTGTGGCGGTAACCATTGACGAACCGACTGCCAATGGTTACTACGGCGGCGTAGTGGCAGGTCCGGTCTTCAAGCAAGTCATGGGCGGCAGCCTGAATATCTTGGGCGTTTCCCCCACCAAGCCTCTGACCAATGTTGCAGCCGTCAAAACACCGTCTTAATCCGAGTATCAACGAGATTATTTTATGTTCAGCAAGTTAACCCCTTTAGCTGAAACCAACATTCCGCCTCTGCTGTGTGCAAACGCAGCAGGGCGTTTGTTGCATTCAGACAGCCGTCAAATTAAACAAGGTGATATTTTCGTTGCCTGTCAGGGCGAATATTCAGACGGCCGCAGTTATATCCCCGCTGCCATTGCCAACGGCGCGGCTTTTGTTTTTTGGGACGACGACGGCAAATTTGCGTGGAATCCCGAATGGAAAGTCCCCAATCAAGGCATCAAAGATTTGAAACACCGTGCCGGCATGTTGGCGGCGCAAGTTTACGGCAACGTTTCAGGCGACCTCAAAGTCTGGGGCGTAACCGGTACCAACGGCAAAACCTCTATCACGCAATGGCTGGCGCAAGCCGCCGATTTGTTGGGCGAAAAAACCGCCATTATCGGCACGGTCGGCAACGGCTTTTGGGGCGAATTGGAAGAAACCACGCATACCACCCCCGCCCCTGTCGATGTCCAAACCCTGCTCTACCGTTTCCGTCAACAGGGCGCAACAGCCGCCGCGATGGAAGTCTCCAGCCACGGCCTTGACCAATCGCGCGTCAACGGCGTGCCATTCCGCAGCGCAATCTTCACCAACCTCACCCGAGACCACCTCGACTATCACGGCACGATGGAAGCCTATGGCGCCATCAAGTCGCGCCTGTTTTACTGGCACGGCTTGAAACACGCCATTATCAACGTGGATGACGAATACGGTGCAGAACTCGCAGGTCGTCTGAAAAAAGACTGTCCCGATTTGGCCGTTTACAGCTACGGCTTCAGCGAACACGCCGACATCCGCATTGTTCATTTCACAGCCTCTTCGGACGGCATGGAAGCCGTATTCCAAACCCCGTGGGGCGAAGGCCGCTGCCGCACGCGCCTGCTCGGACGGTTCAACGCGCAAAACCTCGCCGCCTGCATCGCCTTACTTTGTGCCAACGGCTATCCGCTTGATAAAGTATTGGATGTGCTGGCAAAAATCCGTCCCGCTTCAGGTCGCATGGACTGCATCATGAACAGCGGCAAGCCCTTGGTCGTCGTTGATTACGCCCACACGCCTGATGCATTGGAAAAAGCACTCTCCACCTTGCAGGAAATCAAACCGCAGGGAGCGGCTTTGTGGTGCGTATTTGGCTGCGGCGGCAACCGCGACCGCGGCAAACGCCCGCTGATGGGCGCAGCAGCCGTACAGGGCGCGGATAAAGTCGTCGTAACCAGCGACAACCCGCGTTTGGAAAATCCGCAAGACATCATCAATGACATCCTGCCTGCCGTGCCCGCGCCCGAATGTGTCGAAGCCGACCGTGCCGCTGCCATCCGTTACGCAGTCGAACGTGCTGCTTCAAGCGACATCATCCTGATTGCCGGTAAAGGGCATGAAAACTATCAGGATGTACAAGGCGTGAAGCACCATTTTTCTGATTTTGAAATCGCAGAAAAAGCATTGACAGAACTCAGGTAAAAATATTTTCCAGATAATTCCTTAAGGCTATTGGCAAATAGGAAATTACACATTACTCCATCTCACTCTTAATAGGCAAAAATATGCAACGTTATACTCCTTTATTCAATGCCTTGCTTGCAGCCGTCCCTTACTTAACCCGTGAAGATTTACCCAAAGCTCCTCCGGCTGAAAATGAGGATTTGGTGTGTGATTGGTTATTTAAGCATTTAGGTTGGTATAGCGAATCAGGTGAATGGCATTATGCTGATCATCAATTTATGGAGTATATGGAGTGGAAAGAACCGCATTTAAAATTAGGGAAGTTTTATCCTATACAAAAGCTAGGCATTGAAATAGATGCGACAGGAATTGATGACGAAGTATGCAAACGTACATTAGTAGAATTTTGTGCTCACGAAGGTATTCCCGTGCCGGATGATCAAGGTGAATTGGAAGATCTTTTTGAGAGTGAAGAGATGGAAATGTTTGCAATGTTCAATGATAGTAACTATGTCTTAGAGGCTTACGATGCATTACTTAAGCCTCATGGGCTTCGGCTAATAGACATTGGTTATACCGAAAATGCCTTCCTACTGATGGTAAAAGATGATGATGAGGCAGTGGGAAATGTGGAGCAGGCACTGATCGATTTGGGATATGTCGATATTGAAGAGTAATTTTTGAGTGTATACAGACAGAGTGGAGTTACCGTAGGGCAGAGAAGTTTTGCTGTACTTCGTATTCGACTTATCGATTCCACTATAAATTTGACAACAATGTAATCAATTTTCAGACGGCCCGGCAGCCTTAAGGTCGTCTGAAAACGTTTATCCCCCACAAAATAAAAGCAACACAACCCACGCATTACGGCACGTCAGCCATTAAACCCATCACAGTTGTTTCAGACGACCCTGATTTGGAATTTTAAAGGTCGTCTGAAAAACGAGGAGACCGATTTGATGCTGAAAATGCCGACAAAAACCCTTTTCATCAGTGCAGCCATGATTTTATTTGCAGGCTGTACCACCAAACAACTGCCGCGCCCGAACGCCGAAATTGCCGAACTGAGGGCGAAAGAACCGCCGGCGGCGCAAAGCCTGCCCAATCCTGTTAAAGGCAAGCGTTTTGACGACACTTGGGGCGCAGCGCGCAGTCAGGGGCGCAGACATGAAGGCGTGGATATTTTCGCTAAGAAAAACACGCCGATACGCAGTACGACGCCCGGTATTGTAACCAAAATCGGGCGCAACCGATTGGGTGGCAAAGTCATCGGCATCCAAGGGCCGGGCGCATGGCACTACTATGCCCACCTCAACAAATTCGCCAGCGTCCGCCTGTATGAACGCGTGAAAGAAGGACAGGTCATCGGCTATGTCGGTAAAACCGGCAACGCCAAAACCACGCCGGCCCATTTGCATTACGGCGTGTATCTGCCAAGCGGTGCGATTAATCCGTATCCGTTGATTGATCAGGACAAATAGGTCGTCTGAAAAAAGAGTGAAGAGATGAACGCAAAAAAATTGGTCAAGGCAACGAACATCATCGGTATGGTAGCAGTGACACTGCTGGTGTATTGGGTGTTCGCGTTGATATTGATCCAAGTCTTCGGACTCAAGGTGTTCCGTGAACACATTACAGAAATTTTCCTGATGAGTATTTTGGGGATTTTGGCTGTGATGGGTGGTACGTTGATGTTGAACATCATGTTGAATCTGACCCGTATTGCCGAGCGCGGGCAGGAAGAAGAAGTCCGTGGCGGCAGGAAAACCGTATATCTGCTGTTGGCGGTATTTCCTATTTTGGCGGCGTTGCTGTTCGGCGGCAATTACCTGACTATTCGGCAAAAACGCGACATCTTAACCCAATCGTCGGAGCGCATCGTCAAAGACAATCCTGCTCAAATAGATGCCTTGACAGATTACCGTTTCGACTTGGCGTATATTAAAAAATCGTCAGAAATCCTTGATTTGATGGCTAAAGACGATTTGTCGTTCAAATCTGCCATGATTATCGTGCAGGATAAGATCGACAACAAACCGGTTTATCTGGCTTTTTCAGCCGATTCCCGCCTTAACGTGGGTGGCGAAGCTGTACCTGCCGCCAGTCAAAATGAAGCTGTACCTGCTGCCAATCAAAATGTAGAAGGTAATGATAATTTTGTCATGGATCGAAATAGTGAGAAAGTGATGGTCAAGAAAATGGACTATGTCTATTCTCCGAATTTGAAGGAGCGCGAATACCTGCAAAAAGTATTTGCCGGACAAACTCAGGAAATGCGCTATGAAGCGGAAGACGGTCATTACAGCCTCTGCCACCCTTACCGTAAAAACGGTAAAACCATCGTATTGTGTTTCTCCGATTATCAGGAGTACGGAAAAATTGGTAGCTGAGTGTTAAAAAACTGTCTGAAAAAAACAAACGAAAGAAACCATGAAACCATTAGACCTAAATTTCATCTGCCAAACCCTCAACCTTCCGACGCCGTCTGAAAACAAACCCGTTTCGCGCATCGTAACCGACAGCCGTGATATCCGCGCGGGCGATGTGTTTTTTGCATTGGCGGGCGAGCGGTTTGACGCTCATGATTTTGTTGAAGACGTATTGGCTGCGGGTGCGGCGGCGGTTGTGGTTTCGCGCAAAGATTGCGCTGCTTTGGATGGCGCGTTGAAAGTCGATGACACGCTTGCCGCGTTGCAAACGCTGGCGAAGGCGTGGCGCGGGAATGTGAACCCGTTTGTGTTCGGCATTACCGGCTCGGGCGGCAAGACGACGGTGAAGGAAATGCTGGCTGCGGTATTGCGCCGCCGTTTCGGCGATGATGCCGTTTTGGCAACGGCGGGCAACTTCAACAACCACATCGGCCTTCCGCTGACTTTGTTGAAATTAAACGAAAAACACCGCTATGCCGTGATCGAAATGGGCATGAACCATTTTGGCGAACTGGCGGTTTTGACGCAAATCGCCAAACCCGATGCCGCTTTGGTCAACAACGCCCTGCGCGCCCATGTCGGCTGCGGTTTTGACGGCACGAACGATATTGCCAAGGCGAAAAGCGAGATTTATCAAGGTTTGGGCGAAGACGGATTGGCTTTGATTCCGTGCGAAGACGAACATGCCGCCGTGTTTCAGACGACCTCTCAAGGTCATCAGCAACGGACTTTCGGCGTCGATAGCGGCGATGTCCATGCGGAAAATATCGTGTTGAAACCTTTGTCGTGCGAATTTGATTTGGTGTGCGGCGACGAGCGCGCCGCCGTGGTGCTGCCTGTTCCCGGCCGCCACAATGTCCACAACGCCGCCGCTGCCGCCGCGCTGGCTTTGGCTGCGGGTTTGAGTTTGAACGATGTGGCGGAAGGTTTGAAAGGCTTCAGCAATATCAAAGGTCGTCTGAACGTCAAATCCGGCATCAAAGGCGCAACTCTGATTGACGATACATACAATGCGAACCCCGACAGCATGAAAGCTGCGATTGACGTGTTGGCGCGTATGCCTGCGCCGCGTATTTTTGTGATGGGCGATATGGGCGAACTGGGCGAGGACGAGGCCGCCGCCATGCACGCCGAAGTCGGCGCGTACGCCCGCGACCAAGGTATCGAAGCGGCTTATTTTGTCGGTGACAACAGTGTCGAAGCGGCAGAAACATTTGGCGCGGACGGTTTGTGGTTCGCCGCCAAAGACCCGTTGATTCAAGTGTTGAGCCACGATTTGCCAGAACGCGCCACCGTGTTGGTGAAAGGTTCGCGCTTTATGAAGATGGAAGAAGTGGTCGAGGCATTGACGGATAAAGAGGCCGTCTGAAAATGAAAAGCCTTATTGCTGATTGGTACGAAATTATCCGATTTGCGTGATTGAGAAAGACACTAACGCCGCCACTACTCAATAACATTGCCATCTCTCTAAACAACGGATAACGGGTTCGCTAGAAACCTGCATAGAGAGTGAACTTCAGCAGTCACTGACTGTCATAAGCAGCTTGATAATCAACAAAGGTCGTCTAAGACTTTTTCAGACGACCTCAAAACCAAAATTTAAAACGGGCGATAAGCCCAATGTAACAACAAAAAAAAAGGAAGCCCCATGTTTTTATGGCTTGCACATTTCAGTAACTGGTTGACCGGTCTGAATGTCTTTCAATACACCACATTCCGCGCCGTCATGGCAGCTTTGACCGCCCTGGCGTTTTCCCTGCTGCTCGGTCCGTGGACCATCCGCAAACTGACTCAGTTGAAAGTCGGGCAGGCGGTACGCACCGACGGGCCGCAAACTCACCTCATCAAAAACGGCACGCCGACGATGGGCGGTTCGCTGATTCTGACCGCCATCACCGTATCCACGCTGTTGTGGGGCAACTGGGCAAACCCGTATATTTGGATTCTCTTGGGCGTATTGCTCGCCACGGGCGCACTCGGTTTTTACGACGACTGGCGCAAAGTCGTCTATAAAGATCCCAACGGCGTTTCCGCCAAATTCAAAATGGTGTGGCAGTCGAGCGTCGCCATTATTGCTGCGCTTGCCCTGTTCTTCCTTGCTGAAAACTCCTCCAACAACATCCTCATCGTTCCCTTCTTCAAACAAGTCGCTTTGCCGCTGGGCGTGGTCGGCTTCGTCGTCCTGACCTATCTGACCATCGTCGGCACTTCCAACGCCGTCAACCTGACCGACGGTCTTGACGGACTTGCCGCCTTCCCCGTCGTCCTCGTTGCCGCCGGCCTCGCCATCTTCGCTTACGCCAGCGGACACTCGCAATTCGCCCAATACCTGCAACTGCCTTATGTCGCAGGCGCGAACGAAGTCGTGATTTTCTGTACCGCCATGTGCGGCGCGTGTCTCGGATTTTTGTGGTTCAACGCCTATCCTGCGCAAGTTTTCATGGGCGATGTCGGCGCGCTGGCATTGGGGGCGGCACTCGGTACCGTTGCCGTCATCGTCCGCCAAGAGTTTGTCCTCGTCATCATGGGCGGTCTGTTCGTCGTCGAAGCCGTATCTGTTATGCTTCAGGTCGGCTGGTATAAGAGAACGAAAAAACGCATCTTCCTGATGGCGCCCATCCATCACCACTACGAACAAAAAGGCTGGAAAGAAACCCAAGTCGTCGTCCGCTTTTGGATTATTACCATCGTCTTGGTGTTAATCGGATTGAGTACGCTGAAAATCCGCTAAGTCGCTTTCCCTTTTCCGACGTTCACATTTTCAGACGACCTGATGAGATCCATCGGGTCGTCTGAATTTTTAAGAGGGCAGGGCAGATGAATTGCCGTCACATATTCTTGCGATGTTGGGACAATGGTGCGTCAAACCCGCCACATTCATTTTCAGACGACCCCTCGCCATATCAAGCTGATATAATCCCCGCCAATCATATTTACACGGAGTCATCATGCAGTTCTCGGCATTCGGCGAAAAATTCACGCAACACAGCGGCATCCTGCAACTTATGGACGACCTCGGCGACGCGCTCAAAAGCGACAAGCCCGTCAACATGCTCGGCGGCGGCAATCCGGCGCGGATTGCCGAAGTCAATGCCGTGTTCGCCGACGTATTTTCCAAGCTGGCGGCGGAACACGCCGTCGAGAACATCGGCAATTACTCCAATCCCCAAGGCGATGCCGCGCTGATTGACGCGCTGACCGCTTTCCTCAACCGCGAATACGGCTGGAACCTGACCGCCGACAATATCGCGCTGACCAACGGTTCGCAGAACGCGTTTTTCTATCTTTTCAACCTCTTCGGCGGCAAATTCAAGGTTTCAGACGACCTTTCCGTAGAGAAAGCCATCCTGCTGCCGCTCGCGCCCGAATACATCGGCTATGCCGACGTGCATGTCGAAGGGCAGCACTTCGTTTCCGTCAAACCCAAAATCGAAGCTGTCGAACACGAAGGCGAAGAAGGCTTCTTCAAATACCGCGTGGACTTTGACGCGCTGGAAAGCCTGCCCGAACTCAAAGCGGGCAAAATCGGCGCGATTTGCTGTTCGCGCCCGACCAACCCGACCGGTAACGTGCTGACCGACGGCGAAATGGCGCGGCTGGACGCTTTGGCGCAAGAATACGGCATTCCGCTGATTATCGACAACGCCTACGGAATGCCGTTCCCCAACATCATTTACAGCGACGTGACGCTGAATTGGCACGAAAACATCATCCTCTGCTTCAGCCTTTCCAAAGTCGGCCTGCCGGGCGTGCGCACCGGCATCATCGTTGCTGCGCCTGAAGTCGTCAAAGCCGTCAGCAGCCTGAACGCGATTGTGAACCTGTCGCCCACACGCTTCGGCGCAGCCATCGCAACGCCCCTGTTGCAGGACGGCCGTCTGAAACAGCTTTCAGACGACGTCATCCGGCCGTTTTACCGCAATCAGGCGCAAACCGCCGTCTCGCTGCTCAAGCGCGAGCTGGGCGCGTATCCGCTGAAAATCCACAAGCCCGAAGGCGCGATTTTCCTGTGGCTCTGGTTTGAAAACCTGCCCGTTTCATCGCAAACCCTGTACGAAATGCTCAAAGCCGAAGACACGCTGATTATTCCGGGCGAACATTTCTTCGTCGGCATCGACACGCAGGATTACCCGCACGCCCGCGAGTGCATCCGCATGAGCATCGCGCAGGACGCTCAAACGCTGGAAAAAGGCATCGCCGCCATCGGCAGGGTAGTGCGCGGTTTGTACGACGCGGCGTAAACGGTAAAGTTGACAGCCATTCAGTCAAAAGGTCGTCTGAAAACAGTTTCAGACGACCTTTTTCTATTTCATGCATTAATCAATAATAAAAATCTAACAAAAATCAAATTTCAATTAATAATAACAATATTAAATTGAAGTCATAGTTCCAATAGTCAAAACCTTTCTGTATAGTCCTATTCATAGTTTAAACAAAAGGAAAAATAAATGTCGATACAAGAAATTTATGAATGCCAAGAAACCGGCTACGAATATGCTTTTCGGCAAATCGTTTTATAAACCACTGACCATTTCACAAAGGAAATTATTATGACTGTCTCTAAATGCCCCGTAACCCACCTGACCATGAACAACGGCGCGCCCGTTGCCGACAATCAAAACAGCCTGACGGCTGGTCCGCGCGGCCCGTTGCTGGCGCAGGATTTGTGGCTGAATGAAAAACTTGCCGACTTCGTGCGCGAAGTCATCTCCGAACGCCGTATGCACGCCAAAGGTTCGGGCGCGTTCGGTACGTTTACCGTAACGCACGACATCACGAAATACACCCGCGCCAAAATCTTCAGCGAAGTCGGCAAGCAAACCGAGATGTTCGCCCGTTTCACCACCGTGGCAGGCGAGCGCGGCGCAGCCGATGCGGAACGCGACATCCGCGGCTTTGCGTTGAAGTTTTATACTGAAGAAGGTAACTGGGACATGGTCGGCAACAACACGCCCGTGTTCTTCCTGCGCGACCCGCGTAAATTCCCCGACCTGAACAAAGCCGTCAAACGCGACCCGCGCACCAATATGCGCTCCGCCACGAACAACTGGGACTTCTGGACGCTGCTGCCCGAAGCCCTGCACCAAGTTACCATCGTCATGAGCGACCGCGGCATCCCCGCCAGTTACCGCCATATGCACGGCTTCGGTTCGCATACTTACAGCTTCTGGAACGAAGCGGGCGAGCGTTTTTGGGTGAAATTCCATTTCCGCAGCCAGCAAGGCATTAAAAACCTGACCAACGAAGAAGCCGCAAAAATCATCGCCGACGACCGCGAAAGCCACCAGCGCGACCTGTACGAAGCCATCGAACGCGGCGAGTTTCCGAAATGGACGATGTACATCCAAGTCATGCCTGAAGCCGATGCGGAAAAAGTGCCGTATCATCCCTTCGATCTGACCAAAGTTTGGCCGAAAAAAGACTATCCGCTGATTGAAGTGGGCGAATTCGAGTTGAACCGCAATCCCGAAAACTTCTTCGCCGATGTGGAACAATCCGCCTTCGCCCCGAGCAACCTGGTTCCCGGTATCGGCGCCAGCCCCGACAAAATGCTACAAGCCCGCCTGTTCAATTACGCCGACGCGCAACGCTACCGCCTGGGGGTGAACTTCCGCCAAATCCCGGTCAACCGCCCGCGTTGCCCCGTCCACAGCAACCAGCGCGACGGACAAGGCCGTGCCGACGGCAACTACGGCAGCCTGCCGCACTACGAACCCAACAGCTTCGGCCAATGGCAGCAACAGCCCGACTTCGCCGAACCGCCTTTGAAAATCAACGGCGACGCGGCGCACTGGGACTACCGCCAAGACGATGACGACTACTTCAGCCAACCGCGCGCCTTGTTCAATCTGATGAGCGACGCACAGAAACAGGCTTTGTTCGACAACACCGCCGCAGCCATGGGCGACGCCCCCGACTTCATCAAATACCGCCATATCCGCAACTGCCACCGTTGCGACCCCGCCTACGGCGAAGGCGTGGCGAAAGCTTTGGGGCTGACCGTTGAAGACGCACAAGCCGCCCGCGCGACCGACCCCGCATTGGGTCAGCCTGGTTTGCTGTAAATGGGAGGAGCCATGTGGATAGAGATTGAAGAATGGTTATCCCACGTAATCCGATACCGTAAACCGTAAATCATTGATATCGGAGAGATACGCAAAACAAAAAGGTCGTCTGAAAATTTTCAGACGACCTTTTATTTCAAATCTTCAAAAGATTATTTTTTGTTCAGAGAGTCGCGGATTTCACGCAACAGCAATACTTCTTCGCTAGGCTCTGCAGGTGCTTCTTCAACAGGCGCTTCGGCTTTTTTCATGGAGTTCAATGCTTTGATAACGGCAAAAATCGCAGCAGCAATGATCAGGAAGCTGATGACGGAGTTGATGAACAGGCCGAGGTTCAGGGTAACGGCACCGGCTGCCTGGGCTGCCGCCAAGCTGGCATAGCCGCCTTCCGGAGCGGCTTGTGCGCCGTCTTTCAGGGTGATGAACAAATTCGAAAAGTCAACGCCGCCGATCAACAGACCGATAGGGGGCATAATTACGTTGTCAACCAAAGATTTAACGATGCCGCTAAACGCAGTACCGACGACCATACCGACTGCCAAGTCGATAACGTTGCCACGCATAATAAACTGTTTGAATTCTGAAGCAATAGACATAAATGTCCTCCTGTATGTTTGTGGATAATAAAGTGAAATTTTTAAAAAAAGTGCGTCCTAAGTGACGGACGGGCTTTTCCAAACCGGCAGGCATGGTATCGTTTTATTCGTTAAATAAAATTCAGAAAAGTTAAAATTTGTTTTTATGACAAAATTCCCGAAATATGCCGCCTTTTATACGAAAAAAGAACCGCCTGAAATAGCCGGTGTACCTTTTTTACACCACTTATTCAGACGGATTTTTGAGTAATAAGTTGTCTTTTTCTACGAAATATTACAAATCATTACGCCTCTTCGTCGTTCAGGGCGTTGATGCTGTAACCGCCGTCAACGTAAGTGATTTCGCCGGTAATGCCTGAAGAGAGTTCGGAGAGCAGGAAGGCGGCGGTATTGCCCACTTCATCGATGGTTACGTTGCGGCCGAGCGGGTTGTGGGAAGCGACGTGTCCCAAAAGTTTGCTTAAATCGGCAATGCCGGAGGCAGCGAGGGTTTTGATCGGACCGGCGGAAATGCCGTTGCAGCGGATGCCTTCTTTGCCCAAGCAGGCGGCGGTAAAGCGGATGCCTGCTTCGAGGCTGGCTTTTGCCATGCCCATAACGTTGTAGTTCGGAATCGCACGAACCGCGCCCAAGTAGCTCAGGGCGACGATGGCGGAGTTTCTGCCGCGCATCATCGGACGGGCGGCTTTTGCCAATGCGGGCAGGCTGTATGCGGAAATTTCGTGTGCGGTGTTAAACGCTTCGCGGCTGATGCTGTCGAGGAAGTCGCCGCTCAAGGCTTCTTTCGGTGCGAAGCCGATGGAGTGGACGAGGCCGTCCAAGCCGTCCCAATGTTTGCCCAAATCGGCGAAAACTTGGTTGATTTCTTCGTCGCTGGCGACATCGCAGCGGAATACGAGTTCGGAACCCAATTCGGCGGCCATTTTGCGGACGCGCTCTTCCAGTTTGTCGACAACGTAGGTGAACGCCAAATCCGCGCCTTGTTCGCGGCAGGCTTTGGCAATGCCGTAAGCGATGGAACGCTCGGAAATCATGCCGGTGATCAGGATTTTTTTACCTTGCAGAAAACCCATTTTTTGTCCTTTAAAGTGTGGTATTGCGGTTTGATGAAACTGGGCATTATAGCAAACTGGGGCGGTTTCGGTATAGAAAAAAAGAGATAACCTGTCGTCCTGACGTTTTTTGCATTTTTTCAGACGACCTCTTTGCGCTGTTTGCGGCTTCTTTCAAATGCCTGTTTGGTACCTTATGTTCAAACTTGTTTGTCCGGTTCGTGACGTTTCAGGCGCATGGCGAAAAACACCATCACCGCGCCCAACACCAACGCGCTACCCATCGCCAAATGGATGCCGTCGAGCATGGCTTGTTGCGGCGAGGCGGCGGAGGACAGTTTCTCGCCGATATTGGTCGCGCCGACGAAAAATGCCGCGCCGATCGCGCCGGCAATCGGATTGATGGTGGTCAGAATCGCCGCGCCGTGGGGATTGAGTTTTTTCGGCAGCGCGTTCAAGCCGTGGGTCTCGCCCGTTACGCAGGCGGATACGGACACCGCCATCAGCGTGAACATGGCGGTCAACATCATGACTTGCGTGTCAATCCGCAAAAACAGCCACAATACCGCCAGCGACACCGTCAGCATCACTGTGGCGGGCAACACGACAAACCGTCCACCCTTCTTGTCCAACAGTTTTCCGAACAAAGGCGCGGCAACCGCTTGGGCGATACTCGCGGGCATCAGAATCAGCCCCGTCGCCGTACCCGTCAGCATCAGCACTTGCTGCGTGTACATCGGCATCATCAGTTCCAAACCCAAAAACAAGAACACCGCGCCCGCCAGAATCACGACGCAGTAGCGGAACTGCTTATATTCAAACGCCCGAAGGTTCAGCAGCGGCGTCGCCAAGCGGGACTGACGGTATGCAAACCAACCCACCAGTGCGACGGAGGCGGCAAACAGCAGGATAAATTCCGCCGGCGGCAGATGGGCGAAATTACTGCTCGCATACACCAGCCCGCCGAAGCCCGCAATCGACAGCACGGCAGACAAAATATCAATCTTCGGACGGCTGATGGTGCTCAAATTAACCGTCAGATACTTGCCCACCAACGCCATCGCCGCCAGCATAAACGGCGCGGTAAAGCCGAACAGCACGCGCCAATGCGTGTGGTCGATGATGATGCCCGACAGCGTCGGCCCTATCGCGGGCGCGGCGGTGAACATCATGGTAATCACGCCCATCGCCGTCCCGCGTTTGTTCGGCGGGTAAATCGACAAAACGCCGTTAAACAGGAGCGGCACGAAAAACGCGGCAGACACCGCCTGCACCATCCGCCCCGCGACCAGAATCCCGAAAGTCGGCGCAAACGCGCAAATCAGCGAACCCGCCAGAAACGTCGCCTGTGTAAACAACACCATCTTGCGCGTTTCAAACCATTGAATCACGCCCGCCGTAATCGGCGTGAACGCGCCCATCACCAGTAAAAAGCCCGTCGTCAGCCATTGGACGGTGGTCTTGTCGACACCGAAATCCTTCATAATCGGCGTGAGCGCAACATTTAAAAGCGTGTCGTTGAGATAGCCGAAAAACGCGCCGATAAACAGCGTCGCCACAACGGTTTTGGCAGGAAAATCGGGATTGTCGGCGTGGTATTCGTGAGCCGTATCGTCTGTGTCAATATCGGAAGCGTGCATAACATCATATTGAAATATTTGAGGAATGCGGATTTTAACATGGGATATGTAAAAAAATGTTTATTTGGTTTTCCGCAAAACTTTTATATTCCGATATAATGACGTCTTCAAAAAATCATATTTCAAATAATTACGTTACGGACAAACATTATGGAAAATACTCAACATGTTTCGCGATGGCGTTTCGCCGTGAAAAGCGCCTCACTGCATCTGCTTGTCAGTCTGGTTTTGGCGGGCTTGGCGGCGCTGCTTGTTTTTGAAGTCTGGTATCCCTTCCCCTATGCCGAACTGACCGGCGGTTTGGATTTGTATAAGTTGGTCGTATCGGTGGATATCGTGTGCGGTCCGCTGTTGACCCTGATTCTTGCCAGTCCCAAGAAAAAAATGCGCGAGCGCGTGGTCGATTTTTCCTTAATCGGCGCGATCCAGCTTGCCGCTTTGATTTACGGGTTGTACAGCGTATCCCTTGCCCGTCCTGTTGCCGCAGCTTTTGAGCGCGACCGTATCAATATTGTGACTGCCGCCGAAATCGATAAGGCGGATTTGGCAAAAGCCAAAGATGACTTCAAAACCCTGCCTTGGTTTGGTATAGAGCGCGTAGGCGTACGCGAGGCTGCCAATGTTGATGAAGGCAATGAAAGCCTGAGCTTGTCGCTGACGGGTATCGAACCGAGTATGCGGCCGAATTGGTGGCTGCCCGACGGCCCTGCCGAGCGCGAAAAAATCCGCCGCGTGATGAAGCCGTTGTCCGAATTGGCTGCCGCCCGCAATATGTCTGAAGCGGATATCGTCAAATCAGCCAAAGTATCTGCATCCGGCAAACCTTTGTTCTTCCTGCCCCTGACCAGCGGGCGCACGAAAGATTGGGTAGTCATCATGGATGAAAACGCCGATTTTGTGGGTTATGCACCGATAGACGGTTTTATGACGAATAAAGCCGCGGAGACCAAAACCAAAGAGCAGGTTATTTAAGCGGTTTGGCAGGTCGTCTGAAAACGCAAATTCCAGTTTTCAGACGACCTTTTGCCATCCGCCTCCCAAGCTGCTAAACTATTTACATTATTTTTACTTGAGACATACGCACACATGAAAGACCCAGAGCAGAGCAGCATGACCGCCCGCCGTTTTTCGTGCGTATCGATATGAATCAGGCAGCTTGAGCGTTTCAGGCTGCCTTTTCGCGTTTGAACACAAAGGAATACAAAAATCATGGATTTCAGTTGGTTGGCAGAGCCGCATACTTGGATAGGCTTTGCCACGCTTCTGGTACTCGAAGTCGTCTTGGGGATAGACAACCTCGTTTTCGTCGCTATTTTGGCGAACAAAGTCAAACCCGCCCAACGCGACCGCGCGCGTATTACCGGTCTGGGGCTTGCGGTCGTTATCCGCATCATCATGCTTGGCTTCATGGCACACATCATGACCCTGACGCGCCCGCTGTTCCACATCAGCGAGTTGGACGTTTCTGGCAAAGACATGATTATGCTCGCGGGCGGTATCTTCCTGCTCTACAAAGCCACCACCGAGCTGCACGAACGCCTCGAAGGGCATAACCAGTTTGCCGTTGCCGACAGCCAGAAGAAACACGCGCGATTTTGGAGTGTGGTTGCCCAAATCCTGATTCTTGACGCGGTATTTTCCATCGATTCCGTCATCACTGCCGTTGCGATGGTCGATCACATCGTCGTCGCCATGGGCGCCGTTGCCGTTGCCATGACCGTCATGATTTCCGCCAGCAAACCGCTGACCGAGTTTGTGGACAGACATCCTACCGTCGTCATGCTCTGCTTAGGTTTTCTGCTGATGATCGGTTTCAGCCTCATTGCCGAAGCTTTCCATTTCCACATCCCGAAAGGCTACCTCTACGCTGCTATCGGCTTCTCCATCCTGATTGAAGTGTTCAACCAAATTTCGCAACGCAACAGCCGCAAAAACGACTACATCAGCAGCTCGTGGCGCAAGCGCACCGCCGAGAACGTCTTGGGCATGATGGGCATACGCGAAAGCGTGCTTGCTAAAGCGGGCGACGAAGCGGTAGACGACGGACATTTTGAAGAAAACGAAAAATCCATGATACGCAGCGTTCTCACGCTTGCCGAACGCCCCATCCTCGGCGTGATGATTCCCCGCCGCGACATTGAGCGTTTGGATATCTCTCAAAGCCGCGAAGAGCAACACGCCCAACTGCAAAATACCCCATACAGCCGCCTGCTCGTCGTCGGTAAAGCCGGTGTGGATGAACCGTTGGGCTACATCAACAAAAAAGACCTGCTCGCCCAACTGCTCGAAACAGGCGAACTCAATATCCAAGCCGTCCTGCGCCAGCCGCTTGTCCTGCCGGACAGTACGACTGCATTGGGCGCGATTGAACTGTTCCGCCAAAGCAGCGCGGATTATGCTTTGGTGGTCGATGAATTCGGCGCGGTTTTGGGCATGGTTACCATGAAAGACCTGCTGGAAACCATTGCCGGCGAATTTCCCGAAGAGTTTGAACGCCAAGAAGAACCCGCCGTTCAAGAAAATGCCGATGAAAGCCTGACCGTGGACGGTTCGCTCGAATACGTCGAACTCGCGCCGCAACTCAACCTCCCGCCGCAGGAAGAAGATGCAGACTTCCACACTGTCGCCGGACTGATTATGGAAGAGCTGCAAAGCATTCCCGATGTCGGCGACTTTGCCGACTTCCACGGCTGGCGTTTCCAAGTCGTTGAAAAAGACGGTCAACGCATCGAGCGGGTAAAAATCACCAAGCTGCCTGAAGAAGGCTAAATCGGGATAGGAAGTAAAAAGGTCGTCTGAAAACCTGAGATTTGGGTTTTCAGACGACCTTTTGATATTGAAGTCGGATTGATTTGATACTGTATAGTGGCTTAACTTTAAACCAGTACGGCGTTGCCTCGCCTTAGCTCAAAGA
>CAUOMQ010000023.1:0-23877 GCA_963456805.1 uncultured Neisseria sp.
AATAGTACGGCAAGGCGAGGCAACGCCGTACTGGTTTAAATTTAATCCACTATACTTTCCGTAATACCTGCCATGTTAAGCTTGCAGTAACGCCCAACACTCTTTCAGACGACCTAAACCTTATGCGCTACCTTATCCCCCTCTTCTTCCTATCGTTTCCGTTAGCAACCTATGCCGGCGGTGATTTTTCAAAAGCCCAAGTCCTCAGTATTGTAGGCAGCCACGGTTACTATCGAATTTCCGTCCGCCAAATAGAACACCTAATTTATGACGATGGGTGTACGACATACAATATCCGTATTACCCCTCCTAGAAAAACCTTTTGGGATCTGTTTGGTCTGGGACGATCCGACGACCATCCCACCGCCGAACAAACACAAGCTGCTGCCGCAGTGTTAAAACAGTATGCTGCCAATCAGCAACCGCTAGAAATCGGCTATTTGGGCGGCGGACTGTATCCCGATCCTCGACAAAAATGCCTTTATCACGGCACTGGGATGAGGTTTGATGCACCGGACTATTTAGCCGTACGTCAAGACGGACGCCTGAATCTATATCCTTATCTGACCAAACCATAAATACATCCCCGCCACAAAGTAAAAGGTCGTCTGAAAACGGACGCAGTCAGTTTCTGCGGAGCTAAAACGAACTCAGTGAATCTTGAGAACAGTTTTTTCAGACGACCCTTCCTAATACCAGCCAATCGAAATAAAAACCTCTCCCGCCCCAATCCGCTCGGTTCAAGCCTCATCTACTGCACGATATCGCCCCACTCCAAACCGAATTTCTGCAAATATTTGCGCAGTCTGTCGCTGTCATTGGTTTTGGCGCGGCTGTTTCGGGAAACATGAAACAATGCCCTTCCCGCCTGCGCCATGTTTTGGTGTTTGCGGCATTCGTCAATCACGTTCTGCAATTGCAACTGGTCAAACAAATCCAAATTTTCCCAATCGATTTTGTCGGGGTAGTTATCCGCCTTTTCAGACGACCCCTTGTGCAAAAGGTCGTCTGAATCCGCCTCTTCAGCCCATAACCATTTGAGCCGCTCAATTTCCGCCGCTACTTGCTCCGCCTGTATCCTGCCCTGCGGGGCAAGCGTGGCCAGGCGCATGATGCTGGCGGCAAGGTCGCGGAAATTGCCGCGCCATCGTGCTTCGTTTGAATGGGCGAAGGCAAGGTAGGCAGACAGGGCTTCTTTATTGAAACGGGTGGCGCGGCCAAGTTCCTGCGAGGCGAGCGCGAGCTGGTGTTCGATGTTCGGCTCGATGTCTTCGCGGCGGTCGGCGAGCGCGGGCAGCGGGTAATTCCAAATATTGATGCGGGCGAACAGGTCTTCGCGGAAGCGTCCGGCGCGGATTTCCCGCCGCAGGTCGCGGTTGGTGCCGGCGATAAGCTGGAAGCTGCTGTGCACTTCCTTGTCGCTGCCGACGGGATAAAAATGTTTTTCTTCAATGGCTTTGAGCAACATAGCTTGTTCATCCAAGCCCAATTCGCCGATCTCGTCTAAAAACAGCACGCCGCCGTCGGCGGTTTTCAGGTAGCCTTCGCGCTTTTCCGCCGCGCCGGTAAACGCGCCTTTTTTGTGTCCGAACAGGGCGGAAGCCGCGCCGTCGCCGCGCAAGGTGGCGCAGTTCACATCGACAAACTCGCCTTTAATCAAGTGGCGCGCCTTTTTCAATTCGAAAATCCTGCGTGCCAGCATCGATTTGCCCGCGCCGGTAGGGCCGGAGAGCAGAATCGGCGACGGGGAATGCAGCGCGACTTGTTCGATTTCGGCAATCATGCGGTTGAAGGCGGCGTTTTGGGTGGAGATGCCGCTTTTCAGGTAGCGCACCGCGTCATCGCGCACGGCGGCAAGGCGTTCGGCAAGCACATCGTAACGCGCCAAATCCAAATCGATGATTTCATAACCGCCGATATCGCCTTTCCCCATGCTGCGCCTTTGGTTTTTCGGTGGCGCAGTCTGCAACAGCACGCCTGGGATTTGGCGCGATTCCACCAATAAAAACAGGCAGATTTGCGCGACGTGCGTACCCGTGGTGATGTGGGTAAGATAAGTTTCTTCTTCAGTATCAAACGTATAGCCCGCCGCCCAGTCATGCAGCTTGGTATAAACCTCGGAAAAATCCCACGGGTTTTCCAGCTCCATCGGCACGAGATTGACAACGGTGTGCGGCGACACCTGCTGAATATCGGCTTTTACATGATCCGCCAGATCGCGGTATTTCTCCGCATAAAACAGCTCCATGCGGTCAAGATGGAAATCATGACGCTGATTCATGGCGACATTCGGTCGCCACTTCTGCCAACGCCCTTGACCGAAACCGCTGTCCAATACCGTACCGAGAAAGCTGACGGCGACTTGTTTTTTGGGTGTAGTATTCATTTTCAGACGACCTCTAAACGATTCTTTCCAAGACAAATGCGCCGTAATCGTCGCCCAAAGGCAGCTCGAAATCCGTATGTAAGATTTGGCGTTCCGCCTGCACGGTTTCACCGGTTTCCGGGTTGAAGCCCTCTTTCAAGGTCGTCTGAAAATACACGCCGAAGCCGCGTTTCTGCCATGCGGGCAGTTCGTTGAAATTAATGTTATTTTCAAACAGCAAATCGTGTTTTTGAGCGCGTGTCAGCCCGCTGACGGCATCCGTGGCGCGGGACACGCTTTCGCCTTTTTTGCGCAGCATCCAATAGCAGTGGGCGTTGAGCGCGTTGCGGTGCGCGTCTTCATGCCGCCAACGGAAATAATCGACCACCAGTTTTTCGTTCGGCAAAACGCAAACCCGTGCATCAAAAGCGGCAGGTTGCCCGTGCGCTACCGAAAAGGCAGCGCTGGCTTCGCCCGCCAATACCGAAATGATTTTGCGCGTTTTGCGTTTGAACGTATCGTCGTCGCGGCGCAACAGCAGTGAAATTTCATCGCTTTCGGAATAGCCATACGCCACATTGAAACCGCACTGCATCAGATGGCGGACGCTGTGTGCCATCAGGTCGCGGAAGCGGATATCGAACGGGGCTTCAAACTGCCAAATTTCCTTAGTCAACCGCGTAAAGCCACGCCCGTCCAAGCGCACTACGATGAAATTTTCCTGCGGCACGCAGAAATCGTAAGCGGTTTCGTATTGCCGCAGGCGTTTGTCCAAATCATCGAATCGCATCACATCTCCTTAAATATCTTATTTTCTATAAATCTATCTAAAAATATATTTTTCAGCATTCTACTCTTTTTGCCGCAAAAGACCACATCAAAATATATTTTCTTTTTATTCAATAAATTAAAAATTAATTTTGAAATTTTTTTATCGTTGGCACGCTGTTGGCTATGTTGTAAATGTAACGATGCAGCAGATGCTGCGGAAAATACAGTTCTACAGGAAAGATTTTTCCGTAAATTTTTAGCTGCCGTGTCATTACAGGGCGAATGCCGACAAGACTACAAGGTTTCTGCAGGTTCGACTCCTGCCTCGCCTAATAGGCGTTGACGTCTTGTTTTTCTAGTCGCCCACCTTTTCTGATTCAGCAGGCAAATGCCAGCCTTGTTTCCCTGAATGGCTGATGGCTTGCTGTATCGCTTGATCACTCAAGGTCGTCTGAAACTTTTCAGACAACCTACGATGAAAACCGTTTTAGGTGCATTCGGCAAATGCCGGAGGAATTACAGCCTGCCAACGCTCGAGGTCGCGGGTTCGAATCCCGCCTCTGCCGCCAACTATGGCAGAGTAGCTCAGAGGATAGAGCGCGTAAAAATTTCTCTACTTCTTGTTGCCAGATGTACCACCCCTTACGGGCGGATGCCGGCAGGATTACATTAGATCGGTTATTGCGGGTTCGATTCCCGCCGCCGGAAACGGCGTAAATCCTGCCAATCTAGCCGCCCACCCTTTTTCGCAGCATGGAGGACAAATGCCTTGGGAACTACATTCGTCGCAGGTTCGAGTCCTGCCCCGCTTTCGGCGGGTAGCTCAGTCGGTTAGAGCAATAAGGCGTTTCCAAAAAACTCGTTGTTTGCCGTGCTGCCCCTTATCAACACTTTCAGACGACTTGAAGGAGGCATAGCCATGACCGAACCATTTCATATCGCCTATCAACTGCACGATGCAGGCTGGGCAAGCGTTACCGTGAAATATGGCGAAGAGAACTATCAACAGGCTGTTTCCTATCTGCATGATTCGCTGAAAGATTTATGTGATTTAGCAATTGCTCTGCAAAGCAGCGGCAGCATTACTGAGGCGAAAGTCCTGTTTTTAGACGAACCCGGCGAACTGGTCTTACTGGTATCTGCAGCCGAACAAAGCAACGAAGTCGAAGTGAGGCTGATTTATTCAGACGACTGGTTTTTCAGTTTCAACTTCAATCGCAGTCCACAACAAACCTTATGGCACGGCAAAGTGGCCCGGTATGAATTGGCGGAAAACATCCGTCTGATTTTAGAAGATATTTATCTGAATATCGGCGAAAAAGAATATTTGGAAAGATGGGTAGAACATCCTTTTCCGAAAAAAAGCTACCTGAAACTGAGCCGACTTTAAGGAATAGATATGAACACTTGGCTAATCATAGGCGTCATCGTTTTTTCGACTCTGGTTTGCGGGTCGTTCCAAACCTGCCGCAGCCGTAAACGCGAGCAGGCTTGGCGGAAACAGGCTTTTCCCGAAGCGGAATGCAGTTTGATAAAGGAAGGCTGCCGTTACGACATCGCGCTTTCTGACGGCCGCACCTTCCGCCAAGCCGAAATACTCGGCACGGCGCAGGGTAAAGAAGCAGATTTTCTGTTCGGCTATGGAAGCATGCTTGTACTGCGTCTTTCAGACGACCGCAAAGCCTATGTGCGGCAGGCATGTATCCGCTGCATGATTGAAAGCAAGATTTTAGAGGATTAAATAAAAAGTTTAAGGGCGCAACCGGCAAATGCCGGAGAAATTACATCACTTAGGGAGTACGAGGTACGGGTTCGAATCCCGTTTCCGTCAGATAAGGGCGGAATAGCTTAACCTACAGAGCGCGTAAAAAATGCATTTCCCCAACCCTTGTTGCAGGACGCGCCCACCCCTTACGGGCGGATGCCGGCAGGATTACATTAGATCGGTTATTGCGGGTTCGATTCCCGCCGCCGGAAACGGCGTAAATCCTGCCAATCTAGCCGCCCACCTTTTTTTACGGCAGCAGGCGGATGCCTGAAGGGATTACATTAACCTTCCACGTTAAAAAACCGTATCCCTTCAAATATTAGCCGCTGCGCTGCCACCCATTCGAGGTCGTCTGAACAGTTCAGACCACCCAAAACCAACAACACGAAAGGAAATGAAAATGGCTAACACCACCTTGTTCCAATCCGTTAAAACCCGTTTGACCACTGCCGACACCTGCAACGAAGCAGGCGGCATCGCCTACACGCTGACACCCAAGCAACAGCTCGCCCAACTTGCCGCCACCGGCTGCCTGAACAGCACCTACTACACCGATGCGCAAGACCAGCTTGAGCAAGTATTGGAATTGGCAGAAAACCTGAATGCCGAGTTTATCGCCAAAACCGCCGTGTACGCCCGTCAAAAAGGCTTCATGAAAGACATGCCCGCGCTGTTGCTTGCCGTATTGGCGCAAAAAGACGTGAACATGCTTGCCCGCGTGTTCGACCAAGTGGCGGACAACGGTAAAATGTTGCGCAACTTCGCGCAAATCATCCGCAGCGGCGCAGTCGGCAGAAAGTCCTTCGGCAACCGTCCGAAAAAACTGATGCAGACCTGGCTTTTGACCGCTACCGAAAAACAACTGTTGAACGCCGCTATCGGCAATGCTCCGTCGCTGGCGGACGTGGTCAAAATGGTGCATCCCAAACCGCGTGAAGCATGGCGTGCCGCCTGGTTTGCGTGGCTTATCGGCAAACCGTACGACCGCGAAGCATTGCCGCCCATCACCCGCGCCTTTGAAGACTACAAACAAAGCCGCCAAGGCGCATTGCCCGACGTTCCCTTCCAAATGCTCACTGCCTTGGAATTGAACAGCGGCAACTGGGCGCAAATCGCCCGCAACGGCTCATGGCAGCAGGTTCGCCAAAACCTGAACACTTTCCTACGCCATGATGTGTTTGCGAAAAGCAAAAACATCAAAATGGTGGCAGAAAAACTGCGCGCCCAAACCGCCATCCGCCGCGCCCGCGTCCTGCCTTACCAATTGCTGACCGCGTATCAGGCGACATCCGAACAGATGCCGTTTGAAATCCGCGAAGCGCTGCAAGACGCGATGGAAACCGCCGTACAAAACGTACCGGCCATCCGAGGCAAAGTCGTGGTTTGCCCGGACGTCTCCGGCTCCATGCACAGCTCGGCTACCGGCTATCGCGGCAGCGCAACCAGCAAAACCCGCTGCATCGACATCGCCGCACTCGTGTCCGCCGCCATGTTGCGCACCAACCCGAAAGCCCGCGTAATACCGTTTGAACGAATCACGGTAAACGTGCAGCTCAACCCGCGCGACAGCATCATGACCAACGCCCAAAAACTCGCCAATATCGGCGGCGGCGGAACGGCATGCAGCGCACCGCTCGCCATGCTGAACCGCGAAAAAGCCGATGTGGATTTGGTTGTCATCGTGTCTGACAACGAAAGCTGGGCAGACCGCGGACAATGGGGCGGCAAAACCAGCCTGATGAAAGAATGGGACATCCTGAAACAACGCTGCCCCGAAGCCAAACTCGTCTGCTTGGACATCCAGCCCTACACCACCGCACAGGCGCAAAACCGCCATGACATCTTGAACATCGGGGGCTTCTCCGACCAAGTGTTCACGCTCATCGGCTCGTTCGCCGAGCAAGGTATGGGCGCGGATTTCTGGGTGGAAGAGATTGAGAAAACCGAGCTGGCGGCGGTAAATTAGCCAAGGGGTCGTCTGAAAATAAGGTGGACAACGTTTTCAGACGACCTTACCGGTAAAAGATTGAGTGGCAAACATGAATGCTGACGAACTTGCCCTGTGCGAAACCTTTCCCGCGATCTTGCGGCATGAAGCGGAATAACCGTATCCGCAGCTATTGGCATTGTTATCACAGCCGCCGTTATCCCGATTGGCAAAGTTATCCCGTCCGTTTGTTGGCGGAAAAAATCGATAAAGAAATCGCCCGTATTGTTTTCAGACGACCTCCTACGACAAACCTCGTCTGAAAATCCAAATAAGGAAACCAAACACCATGCAAAAATTCATCTTAATCCGTGGACACCAAGGTTCGGGAAAATCGACTTTCGCCGAACAAAAAGCCGCCGAATTTAAAGCGAAGTACCGTGATGCCGAAATCGTCCGTATTGAAAACGACTTGCTCATGACCGACGAAAACGGCGTGTACCGCTGGTCGGGCGAGGCGCTGGATAAGGCTCAGAAGCGCGGTAATGCTTTGATGACCGAGACCTTAAAAATCGGGCGTCAAAATCCGAACCGCAACATTTTAATCATCCATTCCAACACCAACCAAAAGGCTTCGCGTTGCCGCCATTTATTGGATCTGGCGAAAAAAAGCGGTTTTGAAACAGAAATCTACCGTATGCACAATTTCTATCCCAACCTGCACGGCGTGAAGGAGCATGATGTGTTGGCGGCGTATATCAAGCTGAACCAAAACCGTGTGGCAAACGAAATCCACGTCGAAGCCGTACAACCCGCCAGCGCGGAACAACTGGAAAAAATCAAGCAAATGCAGGCTTTCCAGCAGCAACCCCTACCGTTTGACGAAGCGCAGCAAACCTTTGTCACCGAAAATTATCTGCAACACGGCAGCCGCAACTTTACCGCCAAAGCGTCCAAACGTTACCCCGAATTGCGCGTGTTGAAATACGCCCGCAGCGTGTTCTACGACAACCGCTTCGACGATGCGCTGCTGGAAATGCGCGGTTTGATTATCGACGCGCACAACCGCATCATCGTGCGCCCGTTTAAAAAAGTGTTCAATTATTCGGAACGTATTGCCAAAGGCAGCCGTTATCCGATCCGAATCAGCGACGATAGATTGATGGATGCGGTCGTAAAAGTAAACGGCTTCCTCGGCTGCTGCACTTTCGTCTCGCTTTCAGACGACCACCCGTCCCACGGCGCGGCGTTTGACGGAAAAGTGCTGTATTCGACCACCGGTTCGCTCGACAGCGCGTTTGCCGACATGACCGCCGCACACTGCGCGCAATACGAACCTCTGTTCCGCGCTTATCCGAACCACACTTTTTTGTTTGAAATCACAGACGCGAAAGACGTCCACATCATCCGCGAAGAATTGGGCGAAACCTTAATCGGCTGCATCGATGTAGCAACAGGCCGTCAGTTTAGCGAAGCCGAATTGGACGAAATCGGCAAACAATACGGCATCCGCCGCCCCGAAACGTTGAAAAACATCACGTTCGGCGAGCTGAAAGGTCGTCTGAAAAATGTGGAACACGAAGGCTTTATGGTATTTGATGCGCAAAACGGCGAAATGCTGTTCAAACTCAAATCGCCGTATTACTTGATTTCCAAGTTTCTGGGACGAAGCAACGAAGGCAATATCGGACGCAAGCTCGACAAACGCCATGTCGATGAAGAGTTTTACCCCTTAATCGACCATATCCACGACCATCGCGAAGCGTTCAACGCCATGCCGGAATTGGATAAGATCGCGTTTATCCAAGCATTCTTACGGCAACTGTAAGGTCGTCTGAAAAATGCCTAACGCTTGTGATAATATGACGGCGGCGGATACTTCGTCTCATCCGCCCCTCATTATTGCAAAAGGAAAAACGATGAAAAAAAAACATATTGTCAAAAAATTGATGCTTGCTGCCGTAATGTTCCCGTTGGCGGCACAGGCGGCGCAAGCTGCGGAGATGGCATCCTTCGGCGAACCGCCCAAAGACTTCAAAATCGACTATCAAACCGAACAAAACGGCATGATCATGGTCGAGCTCGTACCGCAAAAACAGACTGTCGACAACTGGACACAAATGATCACCCTGCAGTCCATGGCAGGCGCAAAACCGGGCGTAGAAAGATTTCGGGCAGATATGGCCTCCTTATGGCAGAATGCCTGTCCGAAAGGCAACTTTGACACTGTACGGGAAGGGGAAGAAAACGGTTATCCCTTCGTATTATGGCTGATGGCTTGCGAAAACAACCCACAAACCAACAAATCCGAATTTACTTGGGTAAAAGCAATACAAGGCAACGACGGCCTGTATGTGAAACAATACGCCTTCCGCTATGCACCCAACAAAGCCGAAGTCTTCGAGGCTATCAACCAGTTGCGTAATTTTACCGTCTGCGACAACAGCGCGAAGCATCCTTGCGGCAAAAGCGGAAAATAAGCGTTTAAACGTTTTCAGACGACCTTGATGGCAGGGTACGACAAGGTCGTCTGTTTATAGCGGATTAAAATTGCAATGATACAGCGTTGCCAACGCCCTTATGTACTATCCGTACACGGCACCCGTTGCCGCCTTGTCTCATTTTTATTTTAATCGGCTATAAAACCAAAACAATAATGCGCTTACGCCCCGCGTTCGAATGCCTCGATTTCGCCAACCTTAGGCGCATAACTACTGCTTGTGTCGTGGCGCAAATCCAGCCAAATATCCACCAACGCCCAAGCGGCAGGCGCGGCAATCACATTCTGCCCCATGCACAACACCTGCGCGTCGTAGTTTTCCACCGAGCCGCGGACGGTAAGCAAATCGTGTGCCGTCGCCGCCCGTATGCCGCGTACCTTATTGGCGGCAATCGCCGTACCCACGCCCGTACCGCAAATCAACAGCGCGCGGTCGGCACGTCCCGCCGCCACTTCCTGCGCCGCTGCAAACGAAAGCTGCGGATACGTTCCGTCCAACGAGGATAAATCAACCAAACTGCCGACACGCGGATCGTTTTGCAAATGCGCTTTGAGCGCGTCTTTTAATAGTGCGCCGTTGGCAGGCGCGGCAATAACCAAACGCATACATACTCCTTAACCACATAATAAACATAACCAGCATACGCCCGCTTGCAAGACGGTTCAAGCCGATAGCCGCACTTCCTCACCATAAACCGCATCGAAAAATCACAGGAAACGCAACATGAGCAAAATCTTTTTCACATCCGACCTACATTTTTCGCACAAAAACATCGCCAAATTCTGCCCGCAGTTCCGCACGTTCGACAACATCGCCGACATGGACGAATACCTGATCAGAACATGGAACGAAACCGTTTCCCCTGACGACGACGTATACAACTTGGGCGATTTGTCTTTCGCCCACGACATCAAAAAAATCGCAGCCGTCCTATCGCGCCTCAACGGCAAACACCACCTGATTTACGGCAACCACGACGACATCATCCGCCGCCACAACAAATACCTGTTTGAAACCGTCAAACACGACGGCCATCCGCTGCTATCCTCCGCCCGCACCTACCGCAAACTGAAATTGGACGAGATAGACAACACACTGATTTTGTTCCACTACCCGATTAACGAATGGGACGGCTGCCACAGAGGCTGGTATCACCTGTACGGCCATTTGCACGACCGCCTGGCAGAAATCCCGGGCCGCGCCTTAAACGTCGGCTTCGACCTGCACGGTCGCTTCCTTACCCCGCAAGACATCGACAGCTTCCTCAGTCCGCTGCCGAAAATCTCATATTTCGGGGAAAACCCAATCGTTCCATCCCAAGTAGAGGCTGCCAAGGATTTCGTAGCGCACCAGTTGCGCTCGCTCAACGATAACGCAAATCAGAAGGTGCAAAAATAAAAATCAAACTGATGCAGGTGGTTATGTTCGAATACGAATACAATGACTCTATCCAATAACGAAAAGGTCGTCTGAAAAGCATTTTCAGACGACCTTTAATCAATAAATATCCATAAACATCCGGCGAACGTCACCAAACCACCCTCTCCGTTTTATACGCTATCCAATCCGCTCTAAAACCCTTTATAAACACATAACTTCAAACCAACTATCGTTTCCAATCTTTCAGACGACCTCGGAGACCGAGTAAAGCTGCTTCTCTCTAATATCGTCAAAAACAAATTTACAGTCAAAATGTTATAAAGTATCATCTCGAAACTCGTTTACTTTATTTCAGACGACCCATCTTAGAAAGACCCGATACTTGGGCCGAGGTACTCTATACAGCTTTATATAGTGGATTAAATTTAAACCAGTACGGCGTTGCCTCGCCTTGCCGTACTATTTGTACTGTCTGCGGCTTCGTCGACTTGTCCTGATTTAAATTTAATCCACTATAGCAAAGTCAAAATTCGTTGGATGCCGCCCTTGTTTTTGTCGGTTGTTCCAACTCATCATCTAAGGTCGTCTGAACACTTTAGACTTATGAATTCCATTCTCTTAACCGGCCTACTCCAACGGCTGCTGATTGCCCTTCTCGCAATTGCAGCACTATGGGCAATATATTTTTGGGCAGTCGCATCATGAGCATCAAGGTAGAAAATCTGACGGTCAGCTACCAACACCGCCCTGCCATCCACCATATCGATATTACTTTTGAAAACCACAGCATGTGGGCGATTTTCGGTCCCAACGGTGCCGGAAAATCCACGCTGCTCAAAGCCATTATGGGGCTTCAAAACATCGATACGGGCAAAGTGTCGCTTGAAGGACTGCAACGCAAAGATATAGCCTATCTTCCCCAGCAGTCAGACATTGACCGCAGCCAGCCGATGACTGTCTTTGAACTTGCCGCGATGGGTTTATGGTACGAAATAGGCTTTTTTGGCCGCGTGAATACCCAACAACGCCAACGGGTTATGGCGGCATTGGAACGCGTCGGCGTTCAGGATCTTGCCGACCGCCAAATCGCCCACCTTTCCAACGGGCAATTCCAGCGTGTCTTATTTGCACGAATGCTGGCTCAAAACGCCAACTTCTTGCTCTTGGACGAACCCTTTAATGCAGTAGATGCCCGGACAACTTACGCATTGCTAGACGTATTGAAACAATGCCATGAAGACGGTCAAGCCATCATTGCCGTTTTACATGATTACGAACAAGTCCGAACCTATTTTCCCCATACCATCTTGATTGCACGGGAAAAAGTTGCCGCAGGCGCGACTAACGCCGTACTAACCGACGCGCATTTAAGCCAAGCCAACGCATTGATGCAAAGGCAAGAATCAGCAGATTGGTGCGAGGTATAACAAAAAAGCATTGCAAATTTCCATTGCAATGCTTTTTTATAGTGGATTAACTATTAAACCAGCACGGCGTTGCCTCGCCTTGCCGTACTATCTGTACTGTCTGCGGCTTCGTCGCCTTGTTCTGATTTAAATTTAATCCACTATATCAAGCAATTAGCTTACGGCTGCAAAATAAAAACTGCACTATTACTAGTGCAGTTTTTTCAAATCATCCTTGAAACGATGATTAGCGTTTTTTACCGGTAACGGTAGCAACCGCCAGGTTTTCATTACGCTTCAGAGAAACGCTTTCTACACCTTCAGGCAATTGGATGTCAGACAAGTGCAAGATGTCGCCGGCGACAACTTTAGCACAATCCAGATCCAAGTATGCAGGAATGTTGGCAGGCAAAGCAACCACTTCAACAGTAGTGTTCAACAGAGATACGCGACCGCCTTGCAGTTTAACGGCTTGAGAGCTTTCAGCGTTAACAATGTGCAGAGGAACGCGGATGCGTACAGGTTGGTCGGCTTTAACAGCTTGGAAGTCGATATGTTGAACTTCGCGACGGAACGGGTGCATTTGGAAATCGCGGACGATAACGTCTTTGGTTTCACCGTTCAGAGACAGTTTGATCAGTGCAGTGTGGAAAGATTCTTTTTCCAATGCGTAGAATACAGTTTTGTGATCCACAGCAATTGCAACGGGCTCTTGACCTTCACCGTACAAAATGCCGGGGATTTGGCCTTCGCGACGCAGGCGGCGGCTCGCACCAGTGCCTTGTGCTTCACGAACAGAGGCTTGAATTTCATAAGTCATGTTAAATACTCCAAATTAAATAAAACTACCGTCATCGGCCGCGACCAGCTTAAGACGGCTTCGGGGTTATGGCAGCAACATGCTGCCTGTCATCACTTCTTCATTGAAAAGATATGAGACGGATTCTTCATTGCTGATGCGGCGGACCGTTTCAGCCAAAAGGCCGGCAATCGTCACTTGACGGATACGGTCGCATTGTTTCGCCGCTTCAGACAGAGGGATAGTGTCGGTAACGACAACTTGATCGATTTCAGACGAGGCGATACGGCTGACTGCCTCTCCGGAGAATACGGCGTGGCTGGCATATGCCAAAACACGTTCTGCTCCGCGCTCTTTCAAAGCGACGGCAGCTTTACACAGCGTATTCGCGGTATCAATCATGTCGTCCACAATCAGACAGGTACGGCCTTGAATGTCGCCGATAATATTCATGACTTCCGCCACATTGGCTTTCGGACGGCGTTTGTCGATAATCGCCAAATCGGCATTTAATGATTTTGCCACAGCGCGGGCGCGGACTACGCCGCCAATATCAGGGCTGACTACGGTCAAGTTTTCAATCCGCTGCTGTTTGATGTCATTCAACAGAATAGGAGTGGCATAGATGTTGTCGACAGGGATATCAAAGAAACCCTGAATCTGGTCGGCATGCAAATCAACAGTCAAAACACGGTCGATACCTGCGGAATACAACATATTTGCCACCAGTTTGGCGGAAATCGGAACGCGCACAGAACGCGGACGGCGATCTTGGCGGGCATAGCCGAAATAGGGAATTGCTGCGGTAATACGACCGGCAGAAGCGCGCTTCAGCGCATCAGCCATCGTCAGGATTTCCATCAGGTTGTCGTTGGTCGGAGCGCAAGTGGGCTGCAGGATAAAAACATCACGACCACGGACGTTTTCCATCAATTCGATGGCAATTTCGCCGTCTGAGAATTTGGATACGGAGGCTTCGCCTAACGAAATATCCAAGTGTTTGACAACGCGTTGCGCCAACTCTGGATTTGCGTTGCCGGTAAATACCATCAAACTGTCGTATGCAGCCATATTTTCACCTGATTTTATGTTTAACTTCCGCTCAGAAAACGTCATGCTTCCCTCTGCCTATGTCCAAGACATTACGAGCGGTATTATACGCACAATGAACGGCATAGTGAATTAAATTTGCAGCGTTATATCGCGGTTACGCCTCATCACAATCCAAATTTATCACTATAAAACAAAGTTTTTCTGCGTTGTCATTGATTTTCAACATAAAAGAGCGTGTAAGGAAACTTACACGCTCTTATTTGGCTGGGGAGGAAGGATTCGAACCTTCGCATGCTGGAATCAAAATCCAGTGTCTTAACCGCTTGACGACTCCCCAACAAAGGGATTTGGCTGGGGAGGAAGGATTCGAACCTTCGCATGCTGGAATCAAAATCCAGTGTCTTAACCGCTTGACGACTCCCCAACTTTATCAAATCATTTGAAACAAAGGATGAACGTCTAAACCTTCAACACAATATGCTTCATATGATTGTGAAACTTGTTGGTATATATTGTTTGCTTCTTGCCGACTATCCGTAGAGAGAAATATACACGCTCCAGATCCTGTCATTAGCGCAGAACCATATTCGGATAATTCACAATAAGCTTTCCAAACCTCAGGATATTCCTGAAAAACAACAGCCTGCATATCATTTCTAAACGGCTGCAAAGATTGGAAAGTCGGCATTATGCTTGGTTTGGAATTTCGTGTCAAGTTCTCATGCGAGAAAATTTTAGCAGTAGAAACATGTACCGACGGTTTAACTATCACATACCATTGTTTAGGAATTTCTATTTTGACTAATTGCTCACCGATTCCTCGCGCAAGAGCACCTTGCCCAAAAAGGAAAAACGGCACATCTGCACCCAAACCGACCGCCAAATCAATAAGTTGTTGCCTTTTCAGCCGACATTGCCACCATTGATTCAACACGGTTAACACGGTTGCCGCATCGGAGCTGCCTCCGCCCAATCCTCCCCCTGTCGGAATCTTTTTCTCCAACCAGATTTCCACACCACGACAGGAACCGGTATGTTGCTGCAAAGAAAGTGCGGCACGATAAGCCAAATCTTGTTCGTAGGGAATACCTTCAGTGGGATTATGCAGAATAATCTTTTTATCGTCTCGTGGCTTCAGGCGGACGGTATCATACAGCCCGATAAGGCAGAAAATACTTTCTAAATTATGGTATCCGTCATCCCTTCTGCCCGTAATACGCAAATCGAGATTCAACTTAGCAGGCGCAGGAAAGGCTTGAGCGTCGGAAGGAATGTCCATATCAAGCTCTTTTTTTATTTTTTAAGGCGGGCTGCACATTGCGTCTGATCGCTGGCAGCAGGTTCGTGGTTGACTTCGTCAAATACCAGACGGACATTTAATTTGGCATTTTCCAATTGAAGGATTTTCGGCTTGCCTTCGCTATTGGTGCTGCGTGTAATAGTCCAATTGAATTGTTCCAAACGGCCATCGGGCAACAATCGATATGGCGCATTGGCAACGCGTTTGCCATCCGCCCAAATATGCAGATATTGAACAGGCAATTCATAGCCCAAAAGTTTGTTGCTGAGCTCTTCTGCTGTTTCTGCCTGATAGACTCGACCTTTACTGTCTACTGCCAATACACCTTGATTGTCTTTACATAACTGTCCGACCGTACTGCCCAAAGGCGTATTGACGCTAATGGTTTGGACTTGATTTTGATAGGACCAGTCAAAATTGGCGTAAGAGCCTTTTTCTTCGACTTTTACTGCCAATCTTCCGTCCGCAGTGAAATCATTGACATTCTCCGCCGGCTTCCAATCATTTTGCTGAGACAAATTAGGGTGCACACAAGCGGCAAGCGAAGTCAGTGTTGCAATAGATACTATGGTTTGTAATTTCATAAATACTCCCGGAGGTCGTCTGAAAACGGTCTATCATCTTGGCTTCTTCCAATGCCTTGTTTTCAGACGACCCCTTTCATTATTTCGATTTTACGGAACGCCCCGATTGGGCTTTTTTCGTTGGTTTAGGAGCAGCCTCCACGCCGAAACGCTTCATGGTTTCCCGCAATATTTTCATATCGCCTTCACCCTTCAGGCTGTCCGTCCATATTTTTTTGGCTTTTTCCTGCTCTCCGGATGCCCACAATGCTTCGCCCAAGTGTGCGGCAACTTCTGCATCGGGATATTTTTCAAACGCATATTGCAAATAAGGCAATGCGGTTTGCACATCGTCTTTCAGGAAATAAGCCCAACCCAAACTGTCATTGATGGCGGGGTTTTCCGGCTCGATTTGATAAGCAGCCTGAATCAGTTTAAAGGCTTCGTCTAAATTTTTCTTGGTCGGGGACAGCAAAATATAGCCCAACGCATTCAAACCGTTGGCGTTATCCGGTGCCAATTCGACTACGCGGCGCAAATCGGCAATTGCCTTACCCTGATCGCCTATACGATCATAAATCATGGCTCGTTGGTACAAAACATCAGGCAACTGCTCCATGGCATCCGGCTGCCGGCTTATCTTGGGCAACATTTTATTCAGCTCGGACAATGCTTCTTGCAAATTATCGTGTTTGGACAAAGCAAACAGGGTAACCCGTTGCAATTCCTTACTGCCGAAATAACGCCCTTCCTGCTCGGGCAGGCTTTGCGCCCGACGTGCTTCTGCCAAAGCTGCCTTACCGTTTCCTTGCTCGGCCTCTAATGAAGCACCGAAAACTGCTTTATCAAAAACATAACTGGGGGAAACAACTTTGGCAAGCCATTGTTTGGCTTTGGGATAGTCTTTAACATCGGCATAAGCCATCGCACCAATCAGGGCGGCACGGCTTTGCTGTTCGCTTGTTCCAATGTTATACGCTTTATCCAAATAATTGATAATCGTCGAAATATCGTCTTTACGATTGCTTGCCAACAACGCTGCCTGAATATACAGGTCTGGATTCGGGTTATTTTCCAACAGCGTACGCAGGCGCGCATAGGCTTTGTCGTTTTGTTTATTGGAAATCAGGTTGACGATTTCCAACTCCTGCCATACGGGCGAAAGATTGCGCGTATCCGTTTGCTCGAAGAAGCCGTTTAATATCTCGGGACTGCGTTGCGCCATCAGCCGCAAAGTCAATAAAGTCGGCGGCAGCATCTCTGCATCCAGCCCTGCCAAACGTTGCAATGCCGCAATGGCATGTTTCTTTTTACCGCCTTGCGCACTGAAAATCACATCGGCAATCGCAGCTTCCGGCAAATCTTTATATTTCAAAGCTTCCTTATGGACTTGTGACGAAGCTTTCTCTGCCAACCCCGGTTGCTGAATCGCCGCCTGAGCCAACAGCAGGAAAATACGCTGATTCTGTTCTTCGCTGGCATTGGCCAAAATATCATCCAAACCATTCAAGGTCTTATCGCCCTGCCCCAGCAAGATATTGCGCAGCCAAGTCATACGTTTTTGCGCATTACCCGGAACAGGTTCGATTTCACGCCATTTTTGATAAATCATTTCCGCCTGTTGGAACGCATTGAGCGAAACCGCCATTTCTAAAGCGCGTTCCGCTACCTCCGGTGATTTGGTATTGTTCAACATCATCATGTATGTTGCCAACGCCGTACCGGCATCACCTTTCTGCAACAGTATTTCGCCGCTCAACAAGGTAAATATCTGATTTGCACGGTTTTGTATATTCACACGGCGAGCCTGCTCGACCTTGAATTCATCAGGCGTAAAGCGGTTTCTCTTTTGAATAATCTGTTTCACGTCTTTCGGTGTTTTCACCTCGACGGCATTATCCTGCCTGGCGGCAGAAACTTGCACCGCAAACAACATCATGACCGCAGCGGCAATCGTGCGGGCGCGGGTTGGGGACAGCAACATAACAATCCTTTGTGTACAAAAAAGCCGCATCAGAATTCATACGGCCATAATCAAACGTAACTTTATCACAAGCGGCCAACTTTGTAGATTTAAGCAACCGTAAACCTATTGTAATATTCCTCCCTTTCAGACGACCCCATACCCTGAATTTGAATAGGTTCCCAACTATCTCTTCGCACTTAACCACCGTAATCAAATATAAGCAGACTACGACCATCAACAATTCGACTCGAAATCAAAAAAGCTGAGTTCTGTCATTTACAGAACCCAGCTTACATCAACTGCCTGAACAAGCTTTATCAATACTGAAATATAAGGCAGTTTAAAGTTTTCAGACGACCTTACGCACCATTACAACAAATTACTGACGAAAATCAGCAAAATCACCAACGGCACGAGGTATTTCACATAGGCAAACCAAATATTGACCGTCGTATGGTTGCCTTTATAAAGTAATTCGTCCTTCGCTTCGTCCTTCATCACGAAACCGACAAACAGCGCGGAGCCAAGTGCAGTCAGCATAAACAAGATGTTGCCGCTGATGTAGTCAAAGGCATCAAAAATATTTTTGCCGAACACGGAAACGTCTTTCCATGGGCCATAGCTCAGAATGGACGGAATGTTGCCGAAGATGAAGATGGCAGCCAATACAATCGTAATCGCGGCGGTACGGCGGATTTTGGTTTTCTCCTGAATCGTCGTAATCAATACTTCATAAATCGTCAGCGAAGTTGTCAGCGCGGCAATCAGGAGCAACGAGAAGAAAATCACGGCGAACACAGGTCCAGCCCACATATTCGAGAACACTATCGGCAAACTTTGGAATACCAAAGTCGGACCGGAATTGGGCGCGACGCCGAAGCTGAAGAGCGACGGGAAAATCATAAAGCCCGCAAGTACGGCGATGATGGTATTGGTAATTGCCGTAATGACTGCGGTTTGAACCAGATTTTCGTTTTTATCCAGATAGCTGGACAAGGTAATCATCACGCCGAAACCCAAGCTCAGTGCGAAAAATACTTGCCCCAAAACAAAGACGAACAGTTCGGCGGTAATCTTGCTGAAATCAGGCTTCAGATAGAAAGTAATCCCTTCCATCGCGCCCGGCAGGGTAACGTTGCGCACGACCATGGCAATCAGGAATAGAAACAGCAGCGGCATCAGGTATTTCGCCGCTTTTTCAATGCCGCCGATGACGCCTTTGACCAAAATCCATTGGTTCACAACGACAAACAAGAAAGTGTAGAACGCAATTTCCCAAGGGCTGTTTTCGATGTGTTCGGTAAAGAAGCTTTTCGTTAGTTCGCCGCTGACAGGGCTGGAAATATTCAGGTTTCCGCTAATAATATTAACGATATAGCTGATCACCCAGCCGCCGAGCACCATGTAATACGCCATAATGCCGAACGATCCGAGCAAGCCCATCCAGCCGACCAGTTTCCAAATTTTGGCGACGGGTTTGCCGTTCATCGAGCCGCCGAACGCATCCAGCGCATTCACACCTTTGCGCCGTCCGATGACGTTTTCCACCAAAATCATCGGAATACCGATAACAAACATGGCGATACAGAATAAAAACACATACGCGCCGCCGCCGTTTTCACCGACCAAATACGGGAAACGCCACGTCGCGCCGAAACCGACAGTCGCGCCGGCAACGGTAAGGATATAAGTCAAACGGTTGGACCAAGTTTGACGGGGTTGGTTGGAAGACATAAAACACCATCTGCCTTGTTGGGAAAACTTGAAATTATACGCGAACGGATTAACGGTTCTTAACTGAATATCAAAAAGCAGTATAGTGAAAATATCTGGAAATTTTGCATTTTTCAGGGAAAAGTCACAAAGACAAAGGTCGTCTGAAAACAAAACAGGGGATATAGCTGGATACGCTGCCAATTCATTGTCATTTTCACTATATCAAAATGTCAGGATTCAGACTTGAAACCACGATATGAAAAAACCTGCTTTGATCATGCAATCAAAGCAGGTTTTTATATTTGGTCGGAATGAGAGGATTCGAACCTCCGACCCCTTCGTCCCGAACGAAGTGCGCTACCGGGCTGCGCTACATTCCGAATGAGTGGCTATTATAGAGGAATTTTCGGCAGGATGCACGGATTTTGTTCACAATCTAAAATAAAAATAGATGAATTGCCTTCAAGCTGCCTCTGTTTTCAATTAACAGAACCTATCTTTAAAATTTATTTTATAAATAATCCTCAGACTTGATTTGAATCAAAGCTCCAAATTGAGTTTCATTTATAATCGCCGACATTGGAACTGAGACGACATTTCTCAAAGTCCTCAAGATTTTCTGATCAGTAGATGATACATCTGCTTTGATTTAATACTCTCTATCTCTTTCCTCTTGATGTGTGTGTGTTTGGGTGTGGCTGTTGCCACCCCTTTTTTTTAGCTTTTATGTGAAGTAAAATCCGTAACAGCAAATTCTTAATCTCAACCATTTATCCGGAAACAAAATCATGAGCAATAAATTGACTCCGCCTGCCGAACTGCCTAATGAGCAGGATTTACGGGCGGTCTTGGCGTACAACATGCGGCTTTTCCGCGTGAATAAAGGCTGGTCTCAGGAAGAGCTGGCGCGGCAATGCGGTTTGGACAGGACTTATGTATCGGCTGTGGAGCGCAAACGCTGGAACATTGCGTTGTCGAATATTGAAAAAATGGCGACGGCTTTGGGCGTAGCGGCGTATCAGTTGCTGCTGCCGCCGCAGGAGCTGCTAAACCTGATGACCAATCCCTCTGATGCCCAACAGAGGTCGTCTGAAAACGATATTTGACCGCCGAATCATCCGCCCCCTCTCCCCACTACTTGAAAGAATAAAAAATGTCTGCAAACCTGTCTTCAGCATTGGAAACCTTCAAACAGCAGTGCACTGCCGCCGAAGCGCATTATTTGAAAGCCAACCGTGTGTCGGTATTTTTCAGGGAATACACGGCGGCAGTCGAAACCTTGCTGGCGGCATTGTGGGCAGAGCATTTTCAAAACAGCGCGTTATGCCTGATGGCGACCGGCGGCTTCGGGCGCGGCGAGCTGTATCCTTATTCTGATTTAGATTTGGCAGTCGTGTCGTCTGAAACCGTTTCAGACGACCTTCAAGAAAAAATTGCGGCTTTCGTTCAGGCTTTGTGGGATATGAAACTTTCACCGTCGGTCAAAAGCGGCAGCGTTGACGAACTGTGTGAAAGCGTGCGCGATGATATTACGGGGGACACGGCGTTTTTAGAGGCCCGTTTTTTGTTCGGCAACCGCCAAACCGCGGACGAGTTGACGGAAAAAATGAACGCGCAACGCAATGTAGCCGCGTTTATCGAAGCTAAACTGGTGGAGATGGAACACCGCCATGCCAAATCGCAAGGTTCGGGAGCGGTATTGGAACCGAACATCAAAAGCTGTCCGGGCGGTCTGCGCGATATCCATACCCTGCTTTGGATAGCGAAGGCGCAAGGCTTAGCGGCCAACCTGCCTGCGCTGGTCAAACAAGGCATTCTGACGCGCACCGAAGCCGGCATGCTTTCACACGGCTACCGCCGCCTCGCCCACATCCGCATCCATCTGCATTTAAACGCAAAGCGCGCCGAAGACCGCCTGCTGTTCGATTTGCAGCCGCAAGTCGCCGAAAGCATGGGCTATAAGGGTGTGAACCTCCGTCGTCAAAGCGAAGAATTGATGCGCGTGTTTTACCGCGCGATTAAAACCGTCAAACAATTAAGCGGCATCCTCACGCCCATGCTGCAAAGCCGCGTTTCCTCCACGCCGATGCGCGTTACCCTGCGGATTGACGACGACTACATCCAAGTGAACAACCAAATCGCCGCGCGGCACACCGATATTTTTTTCAGACGACCCGAACACATTTTCAAAATCGTTGAAATCATGCAGCAGCGCAACGACATTACCGCGCTCGAACCGCAAACCCTGCGCGCTTGGTGGGGCGCGACGCGCAAAATCAACCGCAGCTTCTACCAAAATCCCGAAAACCGCCGCCGCTTCGCCGGCTTTTTCCGCAGCGGCAACGGACTGACCCAAACCCTGCGCTTTCTCAACCTCTACGGCGTGTTGGGCCGCTACCTGCCCGCGTGGGAAAAAATCGTCGGCCTGCTCCAGCATGACCTGTTCCACATCTATCCCGTGGACGACCACATCCTCGCCGTCGTCCGCAACGTCCGCCGCCTTGCCCTAGACATGCACAGCCACGAGCTGCCCTACGCCTCCGCACTGATGCAGTCCTTTGAAAAACAAGACATCCTCTATCTCGCCGCCTTCTTCCACGACATCGCCAAAGGACGCGGCGGCGACCATGCCATACAAGGCATCGCAGACGCACGCCAATTTGCCGCCGACCACTTCCTCACCGAAGAAGAAAGCGACCTGCTTGCCTGGTTGGTCGAAAACCACCTGCTCATGTCCACCGTCGCCCAAAAAGAAGACATCCAAGACCCCGACGTACTCGATGCCTTCTGCAAACGCGTACAAACCCACGAACGCCTCAGCGCACTCTACCTCCTGACCATTTCCGACATACGCGGCACCAATCCCAAACTGTGGAACGCATGGCGCGCCAGCCTGCTGGAAAGCCTGTTTCACGCCGCCGGACGCTACCTCGCAGGCAACGGCGGCAATCCGCACGCCCTCTTCGGCCGCCGCCAACAAGAAGCCGCCGATTTGCTCACCCGCGCCGCCGTCCCCGAAAAACAACAGAAAAAACTATGGAACGCGCTCGGTTCCGCCTATTTCGCCCGCCATCAGTCCCGCGAAATCCTGTGGCACGCCGCCAACCTCGTACACGACTTTGAAACACCCATAGTCCGCAGCCGCATCCTGCCCAAGAGCGACAGCTTCCAAGTCATGGTCTTCATGCCCAACGGCCCGCGCCTGTTCGCCCGCCTCTGCCGCATCTTCAGCCGCCACGGTTTCGACATCCTCGCCGCCCGCGCCTTCATCACCGAACACGACTACATCCTCGACACCTTCATCGTACAAATCCCCTCGCAGCACGCCCCCGAAGACTACCCCGACATCCAAAGCGCGCTCGAAGCCGAACTCAACAGCTTTATCCACGGACACACCGTTGCCGAAACCCAAAGCCGCAGCCGCCGTATCAGCCGCCGCAGCCGCTACATGCCGATTGCGCCCAGCATCACCATCACCCCCGAAGAAGACTACCCCGACTGGTACTCCGTCGAAATCACCGCCGTCAACCGCCCCTTTCTGCTCGCCGACATGGCGGAAGTCTTCTTCGCCCACAACGTCAGCCTGCGCTACGCCAAAATTTCCACGCTGGACGAACGCGTCGAAGACAGCTTCATCGTCTTCAGCCCCGATTTGAAAAACCCGAAAACGCAGTCGTCGTTGAAACAGGCTTTGTTGGAACAATTGTCGGTGTGATGGTTGGATTTAGAGGAAAAGTATGAGGTCGTCTGAAAATCAGCTCAAATAATGTTGCCAGCCTTTTTGACATAAATTATCAGGGTCTTCCCAATATTGCTCGTCTAAGTCCTCAAGGAGATTTTCACTTTCCAAACTGAGATATTTCGGAATATCCCATGTTTCCTTTAAAACTTTTCCTTCTTTTTGCACTCTCTGCACCTCAGACGTAACTGTCTCGAGTGCCTGGCGTATCAAGGCTGCACTACGATTGGCCTTCATTTTTTCTAAAATATCGCAGGTCGTTTCGGCGGCAGAAAAGCCCCAATTACATAAAAACTGGAGCATGCCTCCGTTGTAAATATCGGCTTCCACGCGCCAAATGTAAACCAATTCTTGCTCTTGTTTATCCAAACGGTCGAAATTTCCATCGTATTTATCGAACAAACGGTCAACAGTTTGTTGCAACAGTGATTCAAAAATTTCTACTTGATCTTGTTCGTTCATCATTTTTCCCAATAGATACAGCCGGATTACAAAAGGTCGTCTGAAAACCTGTTTCCCGTTTTCAGACGACCTTCTGCTTACTTCATTTTCTTTAAGCCAACAATTCCCGCCAGCGTTTCACTTGGAAGCGGACTTGCTCCGGCGCGGTTCCGCCCAAGTGG
>CAUOMQ010000024.1:0-23256 GCA_963456805.1 uncultured Neisseria sp.
TCTTCATCGACTTCCGGCAGCGGGAACAGACGGCCCTGATCGTCGATATAGGCCAATCCCGCCGCATCGCGGATGATGCGTTGGCAGCCCGGTACGCTCCAGCCCTCGCCGAGCCAGCCGGTACCGTCTTGGTCGGAATAATAGCTGCGGCTCCAGACCAGCGGCAGGATGCCTTCAAAGGCAAAATCGGTTTCATTCTCCAAAAACTTCAACCCATGAATCGGATTGACCGGGCGGCCGGCAGCGAGAGCGGCTTTGCAGGAAATACAGGGTTTGGGTGGCAGTTTCTTTTTGAACTTATTGTTCATGTGGAACATATCGCCGGCGCGAATGATGTGGCGCTTGCGGATTTTAACCGAAGAAGAATGCATCATCGGCCAGGCGGGTTTGGTGGCGGTGCGCGACAACACCCCCTTGCGGCCCGGAAGGGCGGGTTCGTCGCCGGTGGTACGGTTGGTTTTACTGGCCTTGAAGACGAAGGCGGGCTTGCGGTTGAGGCGGACGTCTTTGGCAACGGTTTTGGCGTTGCCCAGGTCGGCGAAGAGCGGGAAGGGGATGGGCGGTGTGATAGGAGGAGCGGGAGGGGGTGCCCAGCAGAAATCGGGGAGGGTACAGATTACATAGAAGTCGCTGTCTTTACGGGCGATTTTATTGAATGCCATGGCGGCTTGCTCCTGTTGGGGATGGGGTCGTCTGAAATATGGATGATTACAGGTTTGGGATTTCAGACGACCTATGTGTGGTTTATGCGTGTGCTGCCAAAGATGGCGGGATTGGGATAAATTCATCCTGTGAATCCTGACAGGCTTGGGCGGCTGCGATTTGGTCTGCCCGTTCGTGTCGGGCGATGAATCTGAGCTGGCATGCCGCGATTTCCAGTTCCTCCGGAAAAGATGTGCGGTAGCTGCAATCAATGCGGCGTTGTTCTACATCGACGAGAATGGTGTCCAATATCATGTCTTTGCACAATGACGAGTTGGTTGCCGTATGGGCGTGGACGAACACGGTTTCTACCGGCAAATCAACGGTAAAGCGTTGGTTGGGTGCTTGGAAGGAATGCACCATGCCGGTAAAAGTCAGTTCGTAAATATGGTTGGGTTTCAGATGGGGAAGCTGCAGCGAGGGATGGGCGCCGTTCCAATAAGCCATAGAAAAATCTTCAGGCAGTAGTGGGGCACGGTTGGCTATCCATTGCGCATCAGCAGTGCCGGTATGCTTGGCTCGCAGTGCGAAATAACGGGGCATAAAGCCGAAGCCTTCGGGCGCGGCCTTATCGGACGGATCTCGCACGGGGTGTGCGGGGTCGTAGATTTGATGCGCTTTCAGTGTTCGTTTGAACCCGTTTTTTTTGAGTTCGGCCTTCGGATAGTAGCCGATGCCGATGGCGTTCTGTTGATAGCCTGTGTGGTCGTCTTCGACTGCGCTGCCGCCAAAGGCAAACTCATAGCGGATAGGCAGGGAAAGGATGGGGGCGGGTTCGCTCAAAGACCATCCTGCCGCCTCCCGCACCCAGTAACGTTCCCCGGTAAGCGCCAGGCTTTTTTGGTAATCGCCGATTCTTACGGATACGGTAAATTGCCGAGAGGGAACGTCGTCGGGCGCATAGGCGGTGGCATTGACGACCAAGTCGGTTTTGGGCTTGTAGAGGCTGAAGTCGCTTTCAAACTGAGTCGAGGTTTGCGAGGGATCGCCGTAATAGGTATCGGCAAACGTGAGCGGCGTTTGCTTACGGGCAAACGTAAGCTCCGTTTTTCCTGTTTCCGGGTCAATTTCAAACTTGTAACTGACTTTGGCGACGACTACATCATAAGCCCGATCTGTTTGGTCGATGTTTTTAAACTGCTGCGTATGAAAGCAGGTAAAGTTCTGCAACTCAAACATGGCGTATCTTCTCTAGTTGATATCGACTTTTTTGCCGTCGATGTCCACTACTTTGGTGCCGACGATCTTGATCGTTTTGCTGACGATGCTGATTTTGTTTTTATCAATCAAAATCATGGAACTACCGACTTGTATGGTAATTTTCTTGCCTGCGGACAGGGTGATGTTTCGACCTGCGTTGAGGCCGATGTTCATACCGGCGTTGAGACCCATCACCAAGCCGACGCTATGCATTTCTGCACCGACGACATTGGTCATCCAGCCTGCACCGACGTTCAGCATATAGCCGGCACCGATGTTGGTCATCTGTCCGATGCCGACATTGTTCATACCGTTCAGGCTGACGGTTTCCTGTTTGTTGCCGCCGATACTGCTGACTTCGTTGGCAACAACGGTCTTGTTGCGGTTGGCGCCGACGGTCAGCGCTTGGTTTTTGCCGACAGCAACGTTCTGGTCTTGTCCGACAGTCAGCGCTTGGCTCTGACCTATGCCTACTTTTTCGTTCAAGCCAACAGAACGGCTGCGGTTTTTACCCACATTGACGCTTTGGTCTTTACCTACGCTGGTACTTTGGTTGTCACCCACACTAATGCTTTGGTTTTGGGTAATGCTGGAGGTCTCGTTTTGACCCACCGATTTTGTGCGGTTTTGGGTAATCGAAGCCGTTTCGTTTTTTTGGACGGTTTTCGCCCGATCGCCTACTACCGTAACCGTTTCGTTGTTACCGATTGTGGTGGTGCGGTCGTTGTTGACGTTGCGGGTTTCATTATTTTTAACCAGGGAGGTCAGGTCTTTTTGCGCTTGGAAATTGACCATCTCGGAACCGGCAGTATCGTTGAACATCAATTCGTTGAAGTTGGACAATGGCGAATTGAAACTCTTACTTTTGATACCGGACTGCTTGGCCGCGGCAGGAAAGCCCCATGGCGGCGACATTGCGCTGTTGTACAGACGACCCAATACAATCGGTCGGTCGGCATCGCCGTTGATGAAGTCAACCAGCACTTCTTCACCGATACGCGGTGTGTTGATAGAGCCGTATCCCGCTCCGGCAGAACCTTGCGTTACCCGAACCCAGTTGGAGCTGTTTTCATCCATTTTGCCGTAGCGGTCCCAATGGAATTGGACTTTAATATCGCCATACTCGTTGGTATAAACCTCTTCTCCGGCAGGACCTGTTACCGTAGCAGCCTGTGTACCCAATACTTTGGGTTTCGGCGTTTTAAGGGGAGGGCGGTATGGGTAGGATTTGGGCAATACGCGGAACGAAATTCTGAATTTGCCGATACGGTCGCCGGTAGTATAGCCGGCTTCTTCAAAATCATAATCTGCTTTCAGAATGGTGTATTCGGTATTGGATGAGGAATGCGGGTGTTTGCTCAGGGTAAACGTATAACCCGGAGCTACTGTCAAGGCAGTACCCGAACCGGTAATGATCTTGGTTTGACTTTTCAGATCTTCACTGCGTACCTGACTGTAGTTTTGTGCTTCGGATACATCGCTAAAGCCGGTATAAAAATCATAATGTTCCATAGGAACAGAACTGAAATCGTGAACCAAATCAGAAGATTTCATTGGGACTTTGGCGTTTTTATAGTTGTATTCTTGAGTCACGAACTGACTGGATTTCAAGGCATCACGTTCTTCCCATACATCGATATAGGCGATGTTGGGTGCGCCGGGCGCAGTATTTTTGGAATGGTAAGGAATGTTGGGAGAAGGGATGGCTTCTAGAGTACCGACATCATCAGAGATAACCAGCTCGTGCGAACCGTTGCTGTGGGTAAAATAATAGTAGATACCTTCCTGTTCAAACAGGCGGTTTAGGAAATTAAAACTGTTTTCCTGATATTGGACACAAAATCCTCTGGTACGATAGCTTTTTTGGCATTTTACCTGGAAGGGGAAGCCGAACGGCGACAAGACTTCATTGGCAATATCCAGAACGGACTTGTCGACAAATACCCTGCTGTCCGTATTTTGGGTGAGATACCACATAAACGGACGGGCTGTACAGGTGTAGGCATGATAGTCTTCTTCGTCTTCATCTTCGCCAATGTAACCGAAGTCGGTAACCAAACCGTTCAGATAGCGCGGGCTGCCTGCTTCTGTATCAATTTCCAATGTTATAGGCTGACCGATAATATCCTTGCCTTGTAAATTGGAATCTTTGGAAACCAAAGTAATATTAAATTCAAAAAGGTTTGAAACAAATTCTGTTCCAAGCATTTTTTTGAATAAAAGTTGTGATCCCAAAGGTGTATGAGCAACGACTGTTCTATTCATTTCGGGAAATTCCTTGTTGACATTAAAAACCAATTTCGCTTGAGTGTCGGTTTTTCTATTTTCAATCATGCATAGGGTTGCGGCAGAAGCATGTTGGAATGAGCGGTTTCAGACGACCTGCTTACATTCTCATTATGACCATCAAACGCACTGAAAATTCCTTAATTTGTTTAAATTAAAGGGATTGAAGGCTGTGGAAGTCGTAAATTCAAGTACAACGTTTTTGCCTTGGATGTTGTATTCGACAACGGTAGTGTTTCCTGTCTGGCGAATGATTTTCCCTTTTTCAATCAGGCGGAATATTGACCACGGTCCGGTTGAGCTGATACCCGCACTATTGATTTGAGGGGAGGAAATATCTATTTTTGCCAAGGCGTTTTCTTCTTTTGAAGGCCAAGTAAAGGTTGCAGGATTGACTGGACCGTGACTGTATACATAGCTTTTCCCTGCATAAGAAACATTCACGCTTTCCAAGCTGGAGTCAAGAATCAAGACTTTGACTGTAAAGTCAAAAGTGGGTGTTTCCGAGCCTTTGTCAAAATATCCTTGTCGGATTGCCGCTATGTCGTTCAGCCTGGAGAAACGGTCTTTAAATGCGCTGTTTTTAGCAGTCAAGGTTTCCAGTTTTTCTGAACGTGCCAATACGGCGGCTTCACCTGATAAATTGGTAAACTTGCTGTACATGCCGTTTGGACCAAATATGTTGGTGAAGCTTTCTAAGGCAACATTGTTTTCAGAACCTCTGTCAAAAGGGTAACCCTGTTCGTGTATTTCTTGGCAACTGTTTGTTACGGTTGCCAACTGTTTTTCCAAGGTGGACATGAGCTTTTCATCAACAATCTTGTCTGTATTTTTCAAAATAATCTCAGAAAAGCTGTCTAACATTGGGCGGAAGGGCATAGGAAGACGGTTTACTTCAGCTTTGTATTTCACAAACGGATCATCAGGAGGCAAATCTACCCCTTTTTCGACTGCGACATTAACGGCAACCAAATAAACGTACAAATCATTAATGGCTTCAGTAACACTGTTAATTGCCGGAGGTTGATCATTTGTGGTTTCAGTTAAACTATGGAAATCCGCAAAAGCATCATCAACGGGAGTGGCCAGTTTTAAAGCAGACAATTCATTTTTTACATTAGCCTCTCCTTCAGCATCTAGGAGCTTTGATAGTCCTGCTCTATTTAACCAGTCGGCAATTTTACTGTCTGCTTTATCCGTTATCTTTTTATCAATGGTAAGCGTCGTATTGTCGCTGATACCTTTGATGATATTGACTAAAGGAGAATTTTTCTCTGATAGAAGCTTGGCAATCTGAATACTTTCTCGAGATGACTTGGGCGTAACCAATGACAAATCAGACAAATAGTTATTCCATGCCTTGATGTAATTGCCGAAATAAAGCTTTTGAGCATCTGAAAGAACAGAAGCTTTGCTTTGGCTTTGTGATGCATAACTACCCAATACCCAGTTGTCTTCATTAAAAAACTGTTCTGCCGACTTGACCATAGTAGGCAAGACTTTGGTAATGTAAGCCTCTTTGGTATAAATGAAGTTAATCGGTTCTTTTAAAGCTCCGCCGGTTTTGCGACGAAACAATAAGTGGCTTTGTACGCCGCCCATGCTTGAAAAAGAAACAGGTGTGATTCCTTCTTTGCCTGAGAGAGCAACTGTGTTGATGGTATCTTCCAGTACCATAGTGGCAATATCTCTTTGTGCAATTTCCTGCCTGCGGCGTTCTACCAATTCTTCATCATAGGGTACGCTGGGAGTAATGCTTTGTTTGGAAAGTATTTGGTTTAAAGCTTTCTCAAGAGATTTTTTCTGTTGCTCGCTCATGCCTGAAGATTCTGCTTTAGACAAATTAGTCATCAGCCAGTTTTGCATAAAAGCGGAATCAAAATGCTCTTTGTCGTACATCATCAGATAAGCTTTTAAAGCATTGTAACCATTGATGCCGTCTGAGCCGCTGGTTGTACGCAGAAGCTCATCTAATTTGAAACTGATTAACGGCATCACATTGTCTTGAAGGATTCTTCGGTAGGCAGATTCCCCAACGTCTTCCATTTGCCCGCCTTGATAAAGGCCCATACGATAGCTGAGGGGAGGAGAAGACAGATCAGGAATCTCTCTGCTGCGGGTCGTATCTTTGACATGTTCTGCAAATGTTACTGCTTTAAGAAGGTCGGGGGCTTCTGTGTATTTTTTCGCCTCTTGGCCCAGTTTGGTTGCTTTATCGCCAACCTGCTCAAGATATGAGCGATTATTCGAATAACTGTTCAGCATCATGGCTAAGCAGGCAGCGACTATGGTCACAATAGCTCCAATGCCTAACCAATAGAGCATTTGTTTTTTGACAAACCAAGATTTATTTTCTCCTGCCAGGTTTGCTTCACTAAGGATGACGTCAGAGAACAGTCTGTGCAGGAAAAAGCTTCGCTCGTTATTTTGAGTTTTGGTTCGATCCGAATCCAAGTATTTTTTCGATAATTGGAAATCGTTTTGCAAGCCATCCAAGATGGGATTGAAATGTTGTCCCGTTTGGGTACCACTTGAGAAATAAACACCTCTCCACGAGATAGGTTGCTCAAATTTTGAAGATTTAGATAACTCTTTAAATAGAGAAAGTACCGCCTGATTAAGACGTTCAAATTCTTCAGGGAAAGCAAAAGCCGCTGCTTTATCTTCAGAAGATTCCAATTGATGGATGGTGCCCAACATAGAAGAGCGCAATTTATCAACAACTTCCGATAAAGCATTGGAAGCAGTGGCAATTGGAGTTTCCATTCCTTCGGTATCAGAAAGAGAAATACCCAAATATTGGTTTCTTTGTTCTTCCGTCAGATGATCGAAGAATTTGTCAAAACCATGCAGCAAATCCAGTTTGGTTATCATAAGATAAACAGGGAAATGTATACCTAATTTGGTATGCATTTCGTGGATTCTTTTGCGAAGTTCTGCAGAAATTTCGGTAATATTGGTTTTACCGCCTAAAAGGTCGTCCACTCCTACGGTAACTACTACACCGTTGATAGGTTGTTTGGGACGGTAGCGCTTCAGCAGGGATACAAATTCCTCCCAGTCGCTGGAGTCTTTATTGCTGTGGTTGTCATGTAAAGACAATCTGCCTGCAGTATCGAGAAGTACGATTTCATCGGATAAAAACCAATCACAATCGCGTGTCCCTGCCAAGCCGCTTACAGATGTTCCTAAAGTGCTTTCTAGAGGGAAATTGAGACCAGAGCGTTTTAATGCTGTTGTTTTACCAGAACCGGCAGCACCTAAAACAACGTACCACGGCATTTGATAAAGATATTGCCCCTCTTCCAATCTTGCCAATAAACTATTTTTAGATCTGGAAAATTTTGCGTTTTTCAGTACTTTATCCATTTCGGCAAACTGACGGCTCATTGAGCTGACATCGCTTGCATTTTTTAAAATGGGTTCTTGTGCTGCACGAATTTCCTTCAGTAAGGCAGCGTTTCGACGTGATTCACGATATTGGCGAAATATGGCTTTAGCCAACCAAATGCCGATAATGGCTGCACACACGGCAAGGCGAATAGTCTTGTTTGCTAAAGGACGGATTTCACCTATGGAAATCAGTGGGCCGATAAACCATACCAATATAATCAGACCGGCGATACCCAGCATTACCCATAAAGAACGGGAGCCTAGAAAATAAAGAATTTTTTTCATATTTGTTTTTCCGTATCAATCCAATTTCAGATTATTGATGTGTACTTACATCACTGCTTGGCTGAATAGTGGAAGTATTGGTTTTTACTTCTACTTCACTACCCAGTTTGGGGCCGGTTCCAGTTGTGAATAGGGTAATTTCAACCCTTCGGTTTTTGGCTCTATTTTCCAAAGTATCATTTGGAGCAACAGGATCGGTCGAACCACGCCCCTCTGAACGAATACGAGCTCCGCCATTTTTGATGTAATTCAATAAAATTTCTTTTACTGCGTCTGCACGAGCTTGAGAGAGATGCCAGTTGGATGGGAAGTTCAAGCTCTGAATAGGCTGATTGTCAGTATATCCGGTCACTACGATTTGCCCTTCTACGCTATCCAAAGCTTGGCTGACTCTTGCCAAGACAGGGTAATATTGGTCTTGAATTTGTGCAGAACCAGACTCAAAGAGACCGTCACCCAAAATAGTGACTGTACTTCTATCTTGAAAGTCTTCTACAGAGACTAGCTTTCTAGCAATTTCATTTTCCAATAAAGGACGTAGTCGGACAGTATTTTGTGTTTCTTTCTGTTTAGCCGTAACAGAAGGGAGTTTGAGATTGTTAACTTTTGTGCTGGCGACATCAAAGTCATCGCCTAAAGACCATTGCATTGCAAAATAGCCCACCCCCAAGACGACTGCCCCTAAAACACCTACAACCCATAAAGGAATAGAGAGCCTTTGTTTTCGTTGGATAGTATTTGTGATTATTGGATTGTGTTTGAAAAGATCGGCAGTTTGATCCGGTCGTTTACTATGAATTAAGGCGAGCAAATCTCTTTTAATTTTGTCGATTTCGAGTTCGCCGCTATTCAACACTTGATATTTACCTTTGTAGCCAAACTGCAAACACAAGTACATAAACTCTAATAAATCAATATTTTTATCCGGATCCTGTTTCAAATTTTGAATAATCTCAAAAAAACGTTCCCCGCCCCATGTTTCGTCATAAAAAGATACCAACAGACTGTTTTTTGACCAGGTTTCATCTGCCCAGCCTGCACGAACAGCCAATTCATCTACGAATGTACATAGACAGTATTTTGCAGCTTGGATAGCGTCGTATCTTGCTCCATTTTTTTCAGCATTTTCTTCAAAATTATTGATTAAGAGAGAAAATTTGTTGATCAAACTGTCTGTAGACAATTGACTGGTAGTCTGCTGCATCGCATTGACTAAGATAAAAATCGGTTTGGCCGCCTCAATCAACGGGTTATAAATATTTGCGGTGCTGTGAGCAGCATTATTCTGGTTATCCATAATGAAATTCCAAATTGAACCAAATTAACTTAAAGACTTGATTGCCCAAAATTCAACATCTAAATTCGGAAAATTACCGGCTAAATGGAAGGCCATGCCTGATGAAGTATCGAACATGTCCCACAGCTCGTGCTTTTTGTCCAATTCAAAATAGACATAACCGCTGTGGTATGGCAATTCTCGGGGCGCTACAGATAAAGCATGAACCCTGATTCCAGGTAGATGGTAAGCAACCAATTCTTTTACTTTCTCCACAGTACCTATTTTTACTACGCTCGGAATTTTTTGGCGCAATGCTTCGTTCGGCATATCGGCTTTGATAGCAAGGACAAATGAGGCTTTATCCAATAGGCTTTGATCTGGTGTTTGAGCAACGCGAGTGGCTTCATCACGCATATCCAGCGGAATCCTAATCGCGCGTTGTTCAAGAACGATGGATAATGATTTACGCAGATTGAAAAATAATTTGCCAAAGCATGAGGCTAGATCATTATGCTCATAGACAGGGATATCGCCTACTTTGCGAGAAGGCAGGAAGGTCATTAAATCAGCACATAGTTTGGATAAATTAATGAATAATTGTTCAGGGTGCGTTTGTCGTGCCCCTTCATTTTCATGATGCAAATATGCCAAATAACGATTAATGGTTTGAAGCATCATGAAATCCATAACTTCAACAGAGCCGCCGGTATTAGGATCGTTCACTGCATTGGCCAGACTATTGCTTTTTTGCATCAATAAACCATAAATTTCTGAAATATAAGCTTTCAGGTGTGGTTGTTTTTGGCTTCCGAGGCAAGGCGGGATATATGATTCATCTAAAATAATTTCAAAGTCTGCAGAGCTGGATCGGATAAGCGCAATGGGTAGGGCAGTTTGTCCGCTGGTTAAGTCGTTTTCTAAAACCAACATCGGATTAAGATCTGCTAGTGTTACTTGGCGACCATCTAATTCAGTATTTGTAGTGTCTGCTAGAGTTTTATTAAAAGCTTTGTAGCGACATGAGTCTGAAGAGTCCTGATCTGGGAAATAAATTTCATTATTTACAGAAGAAGGCAGGGTAACGGCAAGGCAGATTTTAGTGTCTTTAATATTTGCAGGAACTTTTAAACTCAAATTTTCAAGCTGTTTTTGAGAGAATAAAAATACAGAACCATCAGGAAAAACACCTTCTGCTTCATTAATACCGATTACCCCCCGTTTGAGGCCGTCTGAATTTAATACCAGCGAAGAGAATCCCCAAAAATGACCCTCTTGAGAAACGGCTAATTGGCGTAGACCGGATTCAAGGTAACGTTCAAATTGTTGGAAATGTTGAGGGGTAATAAAGATACCCTCCGACCAAACTACTTTTGCTTCTATTGCCATGCCTTTTATCCTTAATCTTTTAGTTATTATTTTTCTTCACGGAAAACGCCTTTACTAAGGTCATTGCCGTATTTACGAGTTTTTCCATTTTCTTTAATTTTTTTATCGTCAGGGTGCCGTTCTTTATATTCTTTCAACAAGTCCTTCATTTCTGACTTTGATAACTGGGTTAATTTATTTTTGCCGACATTTACATAGAAATAATGTTTGCCAAACTGATACCATTTTTTCTTCTGCTTCAATAATACCAATTGCCATTGACTGTTATCCAAATCTCGATAACTTGCGACTACACCCAGATATTTCAGGTGGGAATCCATTTTAATCGGCAATATGGTAACTGTATCAGGATGCAGCATGAATTGGTTTTGCTGGATTAACTTCTCACCTAAATTTTCTTTGGCGTTGTTGGTAAGTTCAAAATAGTTTGATTTTTTGAACTCCCCGTCAGAAGATAATTGATATAAATCCAATCTGATGGGAGAAGGTTGGCCAACTATATTAGGATTCGCATCAGGGGAAACTATGATTTGTACATCAATTTTTTCTCCGCTCTCATCAGATTCTTTAGGCGGTTTATGGTCGGAAGCACATGAGCTTACCATTAAGGATATCATTAAGAATGATATATATTTTATTAGTTGTTTATGCATCTTAAATTGCCTTCAAGTCCATCAGTATTGATTACGTCTGACAACAAATACTTCAATCAGTCATGCAATATATGACTACTGGAGAAATAAATAGGTTCGTTATAATTAATTAGAAAGACTAAATTTTTTTAATATTTTCTAAAATTATAAAGTATTTTTCTTGCGAGGTTTATATTTATATTGATAAGTAAAGTCATGGTTACTTGCATCAATATTTACACTTAAAACTTGTTTGCCTTGAGTTGCACAAGTAAGCAGTTCACGACTGATTTGCGGTAAAACTGTATTGGTCAGAATCGCATCAATCATGCGGCCACCTGACTCAACTTCTGTGCAGCGCGAAGTAATCAGCTTGAGCACTTCAGGCGTGTAGTGAAGGTCGATACCGTGGTTATCTTTAATTCGGTCTACGATACGGCCTAATTGCAATTCCACAATTTTTGAGAGCATATCGTCAGATAACGGATAGTAGGGAATCACTTGCATGCGGCCTAGTAGCGCGGCAGGGAAAGTTTTCAGCATGGGAGCACGCAAGGCTTTGTTTAAACCTTCCGGAGTAGGCAGCATTTCAGGGTCATCACACATATCCATAATCAAATCCGTACCTACATTAGTAGTCAGGATAATGATGGTATTTTTGAAATCGATATAACGGCCTTCACCATCTTCCATCCAGCCTTTGTCGAATACTTGGAAAAAGATTTCATGCACATCTGGATGTGCTTTCTCCACTTCATCAAGCAAGATGACGCTATAAGGTTTGCGTCGAACGGCTTCGGTCAGTACACCGCCTTCACCATAACCGACATAGCCCGGAGGCGCGCCTTTCAGGGTGGATACGGTATGAGCTTCCTGATATTCGCTCATATTGATGGTAATTACGTTTTGTTCACCGCCGTACAATGTATCGGCTAGAGCCAATGCTGTTTCGGTTTTACCCACGCCTGAAGGGCCTGCCAACATGAAAACACCGATAGGTTTGTTGGGGTTATCCAGATTCGCACGTGATGTTTGGATACGACGGGCGATTGCATCCAAGCCGTGACGTTGGCCAATGATGCGTTTGTTTAAAGTATCGGCAAGTTGCAAGACCGCCTCAACTTCATCTTTCATCATTTTGCCGACGGGAATACCTGTCCAGTCAGCTACAACGTCGGCAACGGTGCGGCTGTCCACTAAGGGCATAACCAGCGGTTGGATGCCTTGCAGTTTTTTCAGTTTGTTAACCAACTCTTTTTGGCGGGTATGCAGTTGCTTGGTTTCTTTCTCAGCTGTTCCTTCTTCCGCTTGCATGATTTGTTCACGTACTTCTAACAGCTCAGTAACCAAGTCTGCTTCAGATTTCCATCTGTCTTCTAATTTTTTCAGACGACCTTCGACTTCAGCTAATTCTTTGCCGATATTGGTTATCCGTGTTTCAGAATCGAAACTGAGTTTTTTCTCACGTTCCAAATTTGCTTGTTCAAGTTTTAATGCCTCGGATTTCTTCCGCAAAAATTCAATACTGCCGGGGACAGCATGCTGGCTAACTGCAACTCGTGCGCAAGCGGTATCAATCAAGCCGACAGCTTTATCAGGAAGTTGGCGTGCAGGGATGTAGCGGTGGGAAAGTTTCACGGCTGCCTGAATTGCTTCATCGAGAATAATTACGTTATGGTGTTTTTCCAAAGAAGCATTCAGTGCCCTAAGCATGTTGATGGCTTTGTTTTCGTCGGGCTCATCCACTTGCACCACTTGGAAACGGCGGGTCAGGGCAGGGTCTTTCTCAAAGTATTTTTTGTACTCTGCCCATGTTGTCGCGCCGATGGTACGCAGTTTGCCTCGGGCGAGCGCAGGTTTGAGCAGGTTGGCTGCATCGCCCGTACCGGCTGCCCCACCTGCACCAATCAAGGTATGGATTTCGTCGATAAAGAGCACAATGGGGGTCGGGCTGGATTCCACTTCGTCCATAACTGCTCTGAGTCGTGATTCAAATTCTCCACTGACGCTGGCACCGGCTTTAAGTAAACCGATATCCAGCAAAATTAATTGAACGTCTTTCAATCCGGGGGGAACATCTCCGGCCGCCAGACGCAATGCCAATGCTTCGACGACGGCTGTCTTACCGACGCCGGCTTCACCTGTCAGAATCGGATTGTTTTGACGGCGGCGCATCAGGATGTCAATCATTTGTCTGATTTCGGTATCGCGACCTGTCAGGGGATCTATTTCGCCATTTTTGGCTTTTTCAGTAAGATTGCTGCCGTATTTGGCCAAGGCACTTTCTTTGTGGGTAGCGTTAGGCTCCGAAGATAAGGCATTTTGGGTAACTTCAAGATTTTCTTCAGAGTTTGCAGTAATCGCGATAATATTGTTCGCCAATGTTTCAGGTTTGATTTTGAGGAACTCGGATGAAATATTGGCCAAAATGCTCTGCAAAGTCTTATTTTCAAGCATGGTGTAGAAAATATGAGCAGTACGGATTTTGTCGGTACCGAATTTGAGCGAGCTGTATGTCCAAGTTTGCTCGACAAGGGTTTGGATATGTTCGGAAAAATCGATAACGGCAGTAGAACCGGCAGGAAGTTTTTCAACCGCTGTCAATACATCTTTTCGGACTCTGGCTTCGTCTAAATTAAAACTGTTGATCAGGCAGAAGATATCGGTTTTTTCGGTTTGCAGCAGAGAATGAAGCCAGTGAACCAACTCAACGTAGCTGTTTTCACGAAGACGGCAGAAGGTGTAGGCATTTTCCAGAGTTTTATACAAGGTGGTATTCAACTTGCCAAATAATACGCTGCGGCTGATGTTTGACATGATGTGTCCTTAATTAAGTTATTCCAAGTATGTCTAAAAACAGTTTGAAAGGGGTCGTCTGAAAAAGCTGTTTAATGGTTGCTGACGATCAAATCTTCGGCATCACGGGAAACATTCCCCAGCCAAGTTGTTAAGCCGAGTTGTGTTTGTCCGCCTAAGTCCATGAGCGGTACTTCTTTTTGCATTAAAACAGGCTGTATATCCCATTCATATTCATCTGCGGCAAACAGCCTTACCCACTCCCGTAGGCGGGCGGTATTGATACCGTCTTTGAAGAATGATCGGTAAGCGGGTAGGGTAAGCGGACCGATAATAATGCGGAATTTGCTTTGAACATCGTAAAGCTTGTCGCCCAGCAGCAGACCATCTCCCAGCGTATAGTTACCCATGATGCCGATTTGTGTTTTTTCTTCCGCAACCTCAACCCAATACCCGACATTGGTTTGAATGGTAACGGGGACTTTGAAATAACGGTTGAGCAGTTGTTGAAGATTGGCTGCCGAACGGCTTTGCTTCATCAGCAGGCCGGTAAAATAACGCTTGGCAAATTCGTGGATTAAGCCTTTGTTATGTATGGTCGGTGTATCCAGCCCATTAAAGCTGGCGATATATTTCCCGAAACGGTCTTCAGCATTTTTATCTAAAGAAATGATGCTCTGAGCGTTGGCCCATGCCCGATAGAACAAGACGGCCAGACGGTGTTGCAACATATTGGCAAAACCGGTCCATGTCCGGTCGCCGTGTTGGTGTTGACGCTCATAGGCATATTCGGTCAAATGCAGGGGCAGGGGGCCGGATGGGCCAAACAAACCGAATCCATTAATGGAAATTTCCACATAACGCGGCGATAAGGCAACCGATTGGATGTTGCGGGGAGCAAAAATAAGCGATGGCTCTTGGCGAATCCTTATTTTTTCCATTTTCGGGCTGACGGCCTTACCCAATAATTTCCCGCCGGTAACAAATTTGACGGACTCAAGCTGGCGCAAGAGTGAAAAATAATCATATTTATAGGGCTGGGAGGCAACTTTGTTTAAAAAGCCCGTCAGTTTTTCATCCCATGTATCGTCCAATGCGTCGCCAAAATCTGTTTGAGCGTTAACCGGACTCATACGATTACCCTCTCTCCAACAGCAGTCGGCCAAGTAGCCATATGTCCTTGTTGGAGCGTGTCAATTTGAAGCTGTATGAATGAGTTAATCGACACCAAACGTTGGAAGTAATGGTTCAAAACCGAGCCGAACAGGAAGGGATGGATACCGCCCAATTGCGCTTCATCCAGTGTAACCGTGATTTTGATGCCTCGAACAGGCGCTGCAACTCCGTAATGACGGACTACCTTGTTTACAATGGAAGTCTCAATGCGTGTGATCGACTCAATCTGTTTTTTCAGCAAATCATTTTCAGAAGAAACAAACACCATTAAAAGCTCTTTTAAGGTGACGGGTGCATCTTCCTGATCGATGTTTAATAATGACAGATAGTTTAAACTTAATTGGTTTAAAAACGACCAAAGTGTCCGATCCTCACTCACAGCCGCTTGAGGACGTGTCAATTTAGAAATCAGCTTAATAGAGTTAACCGGCAGAAAACCTTCAATCAGGAAATCGGACTCTCCGTCACGCGGCATCATCAGCGGTAAATCCCTGCTGGTACACCAGGCATCTACGGAAAGATGCTGTATGCCGGAATTGAAAGCGTAATCCCGATTGTCGGCAAGAGACAAAAATACTTCACTGCCCAAGTAGGAAGAACGGAAGCCGTTTTTGACAGAATTTTCCGATGGGACTCTGTCTGCACGCCGTGCTGAAAAATAAGCATGCTGAGTTTGGGCTTCGGGGAAGAGCCCCATATCCGGCGCTTTGTACATCGGTGAAAATGCAACGGTTTGACGGTTGTTGGTGTCAAAACCTTTTACTTGTTCGATGGCGTAGATTTCATAATTTAAAGGTTGTGTACGGTCGATGATGACGTGGTGTTCCTGGTCTTGGATATTTACAGGGAAGCGGGAGCTTTTTTTTCTGAAAAGGTTTACCACAGGCACCGCATTGACGGAAAAATCCTCTACACCAATCAATTCTGTCAATTCAGGTATTTTGTTGCTGAATAAAAATGAAAGACTGAAATAACGTTTGCGATAGGTAATGATTTTTTTATTGACACCCTTATCGTTTACGATTTCTTCCAAATGTTCGGGTACTTTGGGCAAATGTCCGTCATTCTCAGCCTGACGGACAGCCTGTTTGATATTTTTTTGAGCGACAAACAGGAATTTTTCCGGCAGACACGCGTATTCCTGCATAATCCGGAATGCACTGACGGATTTGTCCAAATTAAACGATAAGGCTTCATCTTCCCGAAATCCCCGATGTTCCGGTTTGGAGGACAACGGGTAATACCATTGTTTGGGGTTCTCATAACTGTGGCAAACGACGCCCACGCATTCGGAGGCCAGTAAAAACAGCAGTGCAGATGACTTAGAAAGTTCCGTACCTAAAAACACAGACAATTCATCCGGCAACATTTCCGAACATGCGCCAGGTACGCTGAGTGAGAAGTCCAAACGCAAGGCAGATTGCACTTTTTTCCCGGCAGATGCCTTGAGCGCGGGAAGCGTACTTGGTAAATAGCCGAGCGAATCGGTATATTTGGCTTTTTCTATGCGTAAAGGTAGGATTTCAGTGGTTTTGGTTACGGAAAACGGGCAACTTACTTTGAATTCGTCGATGGGTAATGAGCGCAATACTCTGCCACGTTCCAGTAGATTGATCACGTCGGCGTTGTATTGACCGGTAGGTTCCAAATTGACAATAGCTGCTGCCGGTTGCTGATTGATGAAGTCTGGGTAAACGACTTCCAAGATTCTTTGTACGAAACGGGGATATTCCGCATCCAGCTTGAGTTGGGTGCGGGCAGTGAGAAAGCTTACGCCTTCCAATAACCTTTCAACATAAGGGTCGGGGATGTCGGTTGTATCCAGTGCCAATCGGGAGGCGATTTTGGGATATTGCTGTGCAAATTCCCTGCCCATTTCCTTCAGGAAGGTCAGTTCTTTATTGTAGTAAGACAATAATTTGTTATTCAAGACCTATTTCCCCCATCTAACAAGTCAAACAACCCAGTCTCGACATCCATACTGGTTCGCAGCAGGAACTCTTTGGGATAAGGATTGAGTTTCAGGTAACCTTTGACTTCAATAATAAGTTTGTTGTGTAAAGCATCGTCATCATCGTCTACGGTATTTACGATAACTTGCAGGGTTTTGCTTTCAAGGCGTGGTTCGAAATCGATGATGGCTTGTTTGATGTTTTGTTCTACATCCTGCCATTCTATGTCGGAGAAATTCACTCCCGACAGGGGCGGAATGCCGTAATTTAGTGTGGACGAGCGCACGTTAACAGGCAGATCTTTCTCCATGGCCTCCGCTTGCATGTTGCAGGTATTCAGCAGGTAAAGAATATCGCGCAGCACTGCCTGCCGATATTGGTCAAGATTGATGACCTGATCGGGGCGTGCCTCTTTTTTTTTGCGCGGCTCTTCATCTGTCAGTCTGTCAAACAAAGAAGGCAGCAGTTGGTTTCTGAATTGCGACATGATTGATTGCGGTAGTCGGAGGATGGATAAGGTTTAACGCTGTTGTCCGAATTTAATATTGCGAATATCCAAGAGACCAAAATCATGGCTGTCGGTATACAGGGTTTTTTGACCCATGCCTGTAAAGAGCTGTTCGGCTACTTCTATCCAGTCTGTTTGCGAACAGTTCATCAATATATCCGACCATTCGGTTTCTGCATCCGGCAAAACAGCATAGCGGGCAGGACTGGTACATTGGATACATTCGCCGTCGGTAAATTTGATTTCAGACGACCTCCAGATGATGTCAAGCAACGAGCTTGGTGCTTTGAAAGCTATACTTTCAATAGAGTCCCAAGTTTGCCAATAGTAGTGGCCTTGATAGAAGAATTCATAAACAAAAGCAGTACGTACGTCGCCGTCCATAATCCAGTTGCTGTCGGTTTCGGCAACCGATTTATCTGCCAGAAGATAAGTGATGTGCGCTGGTGTACCGTCGATATAGTCGGATAAGGCTTCGTAGTCGGCAGTGAGGGCAGAGCTTTTTTTCTCTGCAACATGAGCAACTAAAGAGAGTTGTTTTTGAAGAATATCGAGTTTGCTTGCGTGCTGTTCCAGAGTTTTGGGTTTTTGCTGTGTTTCCAAGACTGCTTGACGACGCATTTCGGCAGAAATGTTTTCAATAAGGTAGAGCATCAGAGGCTTTTGAGTATCGGGAAACAGTTTTTGGTATTGCCCGATTTGTTTTAAAGCCTGTTCCCATTTGGCACTCAGACAGAGGTATTGAATCAATGCCAAACGATGTTCCTGATTGTCAGGATTTGAACGTACAAGCTCAATCATGTCCGTTAATTTAGTCTTCAAATCCATCCCAGCAACTCCTTATTTATTTGTATAAAGTGTGTAATAGTTGAAACCCGATTAACTTTTCAGGAGGAAAGAGGTCGTCTGAAAAGTAAATTTATTGTAATAAAGCCTGACTTAAAACGCCTTTTAAGCCAGGCTTCTGCAGTTAAATGCGCATAGTGGTTATGCGGATTTGTTTTCTTTGATGTTGAAGGCCATTTGAACTTCAGCGCCTTTAGAACCTTTATCGGTTTGTTCCCAATATTGGTTTTTCACTTTGGCAGCTTGGAATGAATAACGCATTTTCAGCGCATCGTTGTCTTGTACACCGATGAATTTCACGCCGGTTACCAAGACATCTTCCAAAGTAGTGCGCGAATATTCGATCTGTTCGCCACCGGCTTTGCATACAGAAATTTCTACTTTGCTCAAGTGTTGACCGGTAGCACAGTTTTTCAGAATGGTCGGAGCGGCTTTGTCAATAGCGGCAACTACGGTCAAGTCATTGAAATTGACTTTACCGGCACCACCGCCACCACCGCTGGTCATCGAACCGGGTTGCTCGGCACCCCAGTCAAAACTTTCGATGTTGGTCCAGTCTTTGTGGTTGGAATCTTTTGATTCGCCGTTAACACCTTCAACTTTCATGAACATATCAATAGCCATGTTTTTACTCTCCTTGTTAAAAGGTTAAAAAAATTAAGGGATTTAACAACAGGGCATGAGCATGCCCACCTAAATAAACCAAACCCGACTATTCCTGTTTAGCCGAAGGCAGTTTGGAAACCAAGCGCAATGAAACGGTAAGGCCTTCGAGTTGGTAGTGCGGACGCAGGAAGAATTTGGAAGTGTAATATCCGGGATTGTCTTCAACTTCTTCCACAACCACTTCAGCAGCGGCCAACGGTTTACGGGCTTTTGTTTCTTGAGTGGAGTTAATCGGGTCTCCATCTACATAATTCATAATCCATTCGTTTAGCCAACGTTCCATGTCTTCACGCTCACGGAACGAACCGACTTTGTCGCGTACGATACATTTCAGATAGTGCGCGAAACGACAGCACGCAAACAGGTAAGGCAGACGCGCAGACAAACGGGCGTTAGCGGTAGCATCAGGATCATAATATTCAGACGGTTTATGTAGCGATTGAGCACCAATAAACGCGGCCAAGTCGGTATTTTTACGGTGAATCAACGGCATGAATCCCAATGCTGCCAATTCGGCCTCGCGGCGGTCGCTGATGGCGATTTCGGTTGGGCATTTCATATCTACGCCTCCGTCATCCGTCGGGAATGTGTGGCAGGGAAGGTTTTCAACGATACCGCCGGATTCCACGCCGCGGATTGAGGTACACCAACCATAATATTTGAATGAACGGTTAATATTTACCGCCATTGCATAAGCCGCATTGGCCCATGTGTATTTATTGTGATCCGCGCCTTCAGTTTCTTCTTCGAAATCAAACTCATCGACAGGGTTCGTTGTGGCACCGTAAGGCAGACGGGATAAGAAACGTGGCAGAGCCAAACCGATATAACGCGAATCTTCGGAATCACGCAGGCTGCGCCATGGGGCATATTCGGCATTTTGGAAAATTTTGCTCAAATCACGAGGATTGGCCAACTCTTGCCAAGATTCCATCTGCATCAGTTTGGGGGATGCGCCGGCGATGAACGGACAGTGTGCAGCGGCGGCAATTTTTTCAAGACTATTGAGCATTTCCACATCGGGTGCAGAGTGATCAAAATAGTAGTCGCCAATCAAACAGCCGAAAGGCTCGCCACCAAACTGGCCGTATTCTTCTTCATAAATGCGTTTGAATAGGGGGCTTTGATCCCAAGCGGTACCTTTGAAGCGTTTTAAGTTGCGGGCAACTTCTTTTTTGGAGATGGGCAATACTTTGATTTTCAACAAAGTATCGGTTTCGGTATTGGTAACTAAATGATGCAGGCCGCGCCATTCGCCTTCCAGCTTTTGGAAATCTTCATGATGCAAAATCAAATTGATCTGTTCGGAAAGTTTTCTGTCGATCTCTGCAATAATCGCTTCGATGGTTTGATAAGTGTCGTCTGAAATAGTAATGGCGTTTTGCAAAGCTTGCTGTGCCAGTGTCGCTACGGCATTATTGACAGCACTTTTGGCTTCTTCAGTTTTGGGTTTGAATTCTTTTTGCAGCAGCTGTTCAAATTCATTTGCGGCAAACACACTTTTCGCGCCGCTGTCCCCTTGGATGTCTAATTGCTTTTCAGTCATGATTCACGCTCACTTTATTGATTTCATCTGAAATTACTGCTCGTCTTTGGTTGTTGCTTTAGGTGCGGCTGCAAGGCTTTTCAGCAGCTCGCTGTCTCCCAAGACTTTTCCGATTAATTCTTCAGCACCGCTCTTACCATCCATATATGAAAGCAGGTTGGCAAGCTCTGTACGCGCTTGTAGGAGTTCGTTTAAAGGACCTACTTTTTTGGCTATTGCTGCCGGAGAGAAATCATCCATGCTTTCCAATTCAAGCTCTACATTCAAGTTGCCTTCCCCGGTAAGCGTATTTTTGACATTAAATGCGACACGCGGTTTGAGGGCTTTCATGCGTTCATCGAAATTATCTACATCAATTTCCAAAAATTTACGTTCGGCCAATTCAGGTAGCGGCTCTACGGGTTTCCCGACCAAATCTGCCATCACCCCCATAACGAATGGAAGCTCAATTTTTTTCTCAGAACCGTAAAGTTCTACATCGTACTCAATCTGTACGCGAGGCGCCCGGTTGCGGGCAATAAATTTTTGTCCGGATGATTTGTTTCGTGACATATTCAATGACCTTTAAATGATAAAAGTTGTTTATTTAAACGAACTTTAAATATTGCGGATAGACTAGCTTATTCGTTGGAAGTTCCCGTTTCTTCGTCCTGCTTCCCGATCAAAACTTCCAGATTGGCAATGCTTTCAGGACTGATATCTTTCATGATGTCGTAGAAGTTCATATTCATTTGCCGCTGTACCCTTCGGATAAATAACGGGGCAGGGTGGCTGGGTTCCAGCGTTTCAAAGTAGATGCAGATTTTTTCCAAAGCCAAATCGACATCAGCCCGATTTTTGATATTCAGACGACGCCATGCATCCGCTTCTTGAAGGGTCGATTGCTCTTGAGCAACGGTCGAAACGGGCGTTTCAGCGGGTTGTTCTGTTTGTTCAGCCTGTTGCAGCTGCGGGGTACTTCCATCGTTGTAATTGATGGCTTTGTGGATCAGGGTGAGCGGTTTTTGAATCACTTCAAAATTGAGTGAGTGTTCGTCTTGCAGCTGGGTCGAGAAAGTGTTTTGAATATCTTTCAGATGGTCTAATGCCTGGATTAAGGCAATCAATTCCGGTTTGCCGGTATCGGCACTTACCCTGATATCGAGCATCAAACGTTCTTTGCCGCCCGGATAGCTTTGCGGGTCATTGCCTTGCAAGACAGAAACTGCTTCTTTAACGGTAATAGGCTGTTGGGTCAGCCCGTTTACTAATAATTTGGCTGAAAATACTTCTTTGGCGATGCCGTCATGCGTAGTGAATGCACTTAGCGCATTGATTCGATAAAACGGATCGGGTTCGCCGTCCTCATCTTCGAGCTTAGGATATAGGGATTTCCAATACAAATCCACATTGGTTTTGATGGCTTCACAACCGGCGCAAAAGCCAACCAGGCCATGTTTTGCAGTGAGCGCCTGTGTGTAATAGGACAAAACATGAAGGTCTTTCGATTCAGCCAGCAATTGATTGCACAGCTTCTCTACTGTTGCCCAATCAGGCTCTTCAGCAGGGATGATGGTGTCGCCATATTGCCTTTCCGGTTTCCCTTCGGCAGCGCTTTGAAGCTCTAAAAAGCGGCTGTCGTATTCAATATTTACCCCTTCAGGGGTATCGGCGGAAATAGGTTCTGCCCATAAGGGAAATGTATTCATCTATTTATAATCCAAATATTTTATTGAACAGGGAGCAGGTGGGCTCCCCGTCTCTTTCTATATGGTAACCGCTTTCGCAGTCCAGCCAAAAGCTGCCAATGTTATCTGATTTAGATAAAAAATTAAGGAAAGGCTCGGGTAACGGATGGTCAGACTTATAAAGTGTACCTAAACAATTTGTTATAATACATTTACCATTTATTAATGTTTGGTTAAAAAAATCTATGTTTTGAGAAAAAAAATTAATAGATTTTAACTGTTCTGGAGGGGAATAAGGTTTTTGGAACAGTACAAAAGGATATTGTCGACCTGTTTGGTCTGAGCTGAGTGCCGTTAGCCCAATATAGGTAATGCTATCAGGCAGTTTAATGCAAAACAGCCAAATCCGCGATACAGAAAGCGTCTTTCGGGTAAACGGAATGAGTTTGTCTTGGTTGTTGCAACGATCAAACCATCCATCCCAAAAGTTTTTATCATTAGTTTGGAGATTTTCAGAAACAATAAAATCACGAGACTGATTTAGTTTTCCGAAAAAGTAGATTTCGCTTTGCTGCATAAATAACAATCACATAATGTAAAATTAACAAATGATAAAGTTACTTAAGGTATCGATTATGCTTTGGCTATGAGTTATGTCCGCGATAGCCACCGTATATATACTTTACCATAATTTCGGTTTATGTATTAATATATTTTTTTCCTTATTAAAAGAATAACTAAAGTAATATTTGTATGATAAAGAAGTATTTGTGGAACATTTTTTATTATTTTAGTGTCTTACTTTACAATTTATTTGCAGTTTGTTGTTTGTTATAATCTTCGCGTTGTGTCATGCTATTTTCAAAATATAGTGGATTAAATTTAAACCATTACGGCGTTGCCTCGCCTTAGCTCAAAGAGAACGATTCTCTAAGG
>CAUOMQ010000025.1:0-23083 GCA_963456805.1 uncultured Neisseria sp.
CTTCCGCCATTTTTACTGCGCCAATATGGTGTGGCAACATACCTGCTGCAAAAGCAACATCAGGGTCTTTATATTGCGCAGCTGCCATCATGTCTTGATTCATTTGATTCATACCTTGCATTAATTCTTGTTGCATTGCAGAATCTGTCGACATTGACATATTCATGTGTGCTTGATGCGGTTGTTCATTAGCTTGGGCATAATTTGAAATTGCAACAGCGCTAAGTGTGATAAAAGTCATAAGTTTTTTCATGTTTTTCGCCTATGTGATAACTGAAGGAGCACAAATCATAAACTTTGACCTAAGGTTAAAGTCAATATTTATTTCGATACACAAGGGTTGGTATAAGGAAAGGGTCAAACAGTCCTAATTTTTGAAATTTAGGGGCTTCCTGTTGATTTTATGCTTTCTTGGTTGGTCTGCCTGAATGTTTGGACGTAAAAAAGCCCGCCATTGTCGGTAATAGCGGGCTTGCTCTTGGTTATTCGTCAAAGTCGGGAGGGGCTTCTCCCATCAAAACATAGAATCGTGCTGACGCGCCGTTGTATTTGCGCTGGTGTTGCCATCTGCCGTTGTTTGGTTTTTTCAGCCATTGCTCGGCGTGTAACACTTCGCAAACTTTCAGCTTGTCAAAGTTTTGGCAGATTTCCTCTTCAAATACAACTGGAATCAACCAATATTCAGTCATATGCCCTTCTTGTTTTCGATAGCCTGCGTGATTTTGGTTCACGGTTTGGCTGTTCCAGTCTGAAAAGCGCATGGACAGGGCGTAAACGTCCATAAATGCCGCTGCCTGCTCGATGATTCTACGGTCTTCGTGTTTCCCCGCTCCGTTGGCTTCAAGCCATTCGTCAAAGCATTGTTTCACACCTGCCATGCCTACGCCTGCGGCTAAGCCTGTAACGGGGGCGGCAAGCTCCAATGCGGCGGCGGCAAGGGCAAAGCGTTTTGCCACTCTTCGCGCCTGTCCTGACAATTCGGGGACGGTCTCCATAAATGCGGTCATGCGCTCGTTTGCCTGCCGTTTGGCTTGTTCTAGGTCGTCTGAAAGCCGTCGGATGAACGCCCTGCCCGCCGATCCGTGATATTGTTCGGCGGATTGGGCGATATGTTCGCTCAATAATGCGCCGCTCTCGAAGCCGTGCAAGGTGTCGTAAATACCGTATCGGGCGGCGGCTCTGATACTGGGCAGGCGGGCGGCTTGCCCGGCGTTCCAATCGCCTTTGTGGTGTTTCAGGATGGAATCGGGGGTCTTTTCGCCTGTTGAGAACATCATCACTTTCCAGCGGGTCAAAGCACGGTTTCCGCCTTGTTTTGCGCCCTGTACTTTGTTGATTCCGTTCATGACGCTGTAAACGGTGTCGCCGATGACGTGGGGGCTTGCCTGCCCGATTTCGTCCAACACCAGCAAACCATCATTGCGGGCGGCGGCGGTATTGGAAAAGCCTATTTTCGTGCCGCTCCAAGACAACAGGCTGCCCGATGGTCTGCCCCATACGCTCAAGGCTGCTTTTGCGGCGGTGGTCTTGCCGTCGGATGAATCGCCCATCAAATGGAAGCCGCCTGATTCTTCGCTCAACAGGGATAGCAAGGGGGCGGCAAAGGACGCGCCCAATGCTAGGCATAGGCGGCTGTTTCCCGCTGCGTATCGGGCGATATTTTGCTGCCAGTCGCCAAGCTCTCCGTTTGGTCGGTATGCCGCCGCTTGGCTGGTGTCGCCGTTGTAGATGACGGCGGGTGTTTTGCCGTCTGCCGTGATGGTTTCGCCGCTGGGCATGATGTAGGTGTCGCCGTGCCAGCCCGCGCGATCGGTAATGGTAAAGGCGGGTGTTTTTCAGGGATTTAGTGGATTTGTTCGGCTGTCGTTACGCTGAAAGCAGCCCATGCCTTGAGGTCGTCTGAAAGCAAAGCAATAAACGACTGACAGGCGGCAACGGCGGCGGCGTGTGATGGATAGATGCCCAAACGGCGGGCGGTGCATGAATGAACGTCAATATCGGCTAAATACGCGGTCGGTTCGCGAACGACGGCGCAAAAGCCTTGTTCTGATGGGGATTGACCGTCTTGGATTTGGATAGAATTTGAAGATTGCATTTGAAATGCTCCTATACGTTTTGAGATTTGAGAAATGCCCGAAATAGGGGGCGGTGCTCTCTCCTGCGTATAGTCAGGCGTGGGCGTTACCGTTACCACACACCGCCATAACTCGTGATAGGTCGTCTGAAATGCTAACGTTTAATAACATCACAAACGCCCGTAAAAGAATTTTGGCGATAAAAAATCAGCGTTACCCTGCTGATTTGGGCTATACGATTTGAGAGAGAACCAAGATTCTGATTCTCAAGGCTCGATTTGTCAAATGATTTTTGCCTCAGGCGGCTAAATTTTTTTATCCACGATAATCATGGTTATTGCATACCCGATGCGATCTGTATCTTCTCCAGCGGTTTCGATGATGTCTTCAAGCGTGATTTCACTGTACGGCTTATTGAAAAAAGACTTTATGACTTGCCTCATTTCATCGTCCGTTAACGGCGGGGTGTATTTTTCCTGTTTCGTGCTGACTTCCGCCTCTGCCTTGATTTCCGCCTTATCCACCAGCAAGCCCAGCATTTTTGCTTTGCCCATCGTTGCCGATACCGCCGTGCTGCTTTGCGGTGTAGGGGCTGCCAAAGCCGCCGCCCGCGCCTGCTCCAATTCGTGCAACAGGTCGCCCACCGTTACCGCGTGTCGTTGCCGCGCTTCTTCCTTTAAGCCGTCCACCATCGCGGAAATATCGGGGTCTTGAAGCAGCTTATAGGCTTCATTCGTTACCGTTTCAGGCTTCATGTTGTCGGCGTTGTAGGCTTGCCGATATGCTTCGCTCGCATTGCCCGTTTCCACATACAGACGGGCAAACTGTTCTTGTTTCGGGGTCATGTCCTTAATCCTTTCAGAACGCTGCCCAATAGCGATTTTTCTGCCTTTGGGCGGCTGTTTGAGTGTTGCTATTTCAAATTGTCCAAAGCCGCTTCTTTTTCTTTCTCCATATCCTCCAAGATGTCGAAAATGGCGTTTTCTTCTCCGCCTGTGCCGTCCATCATGTTGAAGAAGCCGGGTAAACGTAAATCAATGATTCGATTTGGCAAACCTTGCCCATAGGTCGGACAATCAACCCGCAAACCGTTTTCTTGTAACTTCGTTTTCATCTCAACGGCGGCTTTACCGATTCCCACCAATTTCGCGGCGGCTTTGGTATAGGCGCGGGCAGCCTCCAAATATTCGGGCAAGTGGGTTTCTTCTATGCCGATGATAAACATCTCATAACGGTAAACGGACAATAAATTGCGAAGCTCTGAAATGCGGTTCAGATGTTGGCGGCGTTCATCAAAAAGGCTTTCCAACAGTTCCTTTTGCGCTTCCAGCATATCGGCGGCGCGGTCTGCTTCTTCGCTGTTTGTGGGTTTGCCCATTTTCAGCAAATTTGCAAATATGCCTTTGAGTCTGTTTCGTAGCCCTGCAAATTCATTGATTACCGCCTGCGCTTCTGTAACGCCAGCTTCTGCCGCTTCAATTTGGGCGGTCAGTTCGCTGCATTTGTCCTCTGCTTCTTTCAGTAACTTTTGACGGGTCTCTAAAGTTGTCTTTGTATATTCGATGTTCATAGTTAAAGCTCCTGATTTAATTGATTAATACGAACCGACCGCGTTTCACGGTTTCGCCAAATTGGTTTGTTACTTCTTCCATCACGGTAACGATGTCATGCCCCGCCCTGCGAAGCTCCATGATGCGCGTGTTGTAGCCTAATATACCCATTTGGGTAAGCTCCCATGATGTAACGCTGCCCTGTTTCAATCGGGATAAAACGCGCTCTTTTTGGCTTGGCGTTTTTGCCTTGCCGTTGGTAGAATAGCTGCTCATGCTTAATAATCCTTTCCGCCGTCTGAATGTCCGTTCAGGCGGCATTTGTTTGCGCCTGATAAATCAATTTGCCTGCTCTTCGCGTTTGGCTGCCAGTTTGTCGAGATACTCTTCAATCTCACTGGAAAGCCAGCCGGTAATATTTTCGGAAAGTTTGATAGGCTTAGGAAAATCAGGGCGGTGATGGCGGCTCTTAGGGTTTGCCCAATTCCAAATAGTCGCCCGTGAAACACCCATAACGCGGGCAGTATCGTTTACTCTTAATACGGTATTCATATGCTTTGCCTTTCTTAGTCGGGGTTATATGACAGGCAAAAATATAGCCGCCCATGTGGGCGGCTGTTAAGGTAGTAGCTTGTTGATTTCCTGAAACACCGTGTTGATTTCATGAAGTCAGCTTGTTGATTTCATATTTTTCTGAAACTGGTTTACCCAAGCTGAAACCGTTCTTTCTGTCGGAACATCGGGGGCTGGGATTTCATCGTCATCAATTTTGCGGATAATCAGGCGGATTAATTCAGCTTTCCCCCCTCTTTCATTCAGCTTTTCCTTTCTTTCCTCCAATAACTGTTTTACGGCAGCTATCGTTCCCGCTTTTTCATAAGGGCTTTGCTTGGCGTTACCGGCTTTACGGGCGTTTTCTATAATAGATTGCATACCTATTTCGCCTGAATTTGATTCAAGTTCTATTAGTCCGATTGAATCAGTTATTAGGTTTGCAAGTCCCTGAAATTTATATAATTTCTCCTCGTAATTCAGGTTATCAAACTCCATTACATAATCAAAAATAGCTTTTGCTGTAAATACATGCTGCATTTCCACCAGTGTTTTCCAGTCTTACCCATAAGACAAGCCCACAATTACAGGTTTTAATTGTTCTTGATAATTATAGGGTTCTTCAAATTCTTCCTCGAATTTTTTGATTGCCTCAAAACATTCTTGCTCCGTCTGTTCAATTTCTCCTGTACTTTTCTGTTCCCAGCAAAATGATTTAGCCGTGTGGTTTGTTGCGTAAAAGGCTCTTCTCATAACTTTTTCAGCATTAAACCAATATGCCCCTAGTGCTTTGCCAAATTTTTTTGTACCTTTTATTTGATAAATAGCTTTGAATCTTTCATTATCAAGGCAATAATTTTTCTTCGTATCAGTATCTTGGTTATCGGTATTGGTCATTGTTTTAATCCTTTCTTTTCATCAAACGACCTCTAATCAGTCTTGCCATCTTGAATCAGTTGCAATGCTTGGCCATACCGTTCCCGCAAAAAGTCGCTATACCATTGCATAAACTCTTTGCGCTCGGTCAGATAATCGGCGCGGTTATAGGCGGCGCGGATTTTGTTGTTTTCAATGTGGGCAAGCTGTCGCTCTATCGCGTCAGGATTGAAGCCTTGTTCATTCAAAACGCTGCTGGCAAGGGAGCGGAAACCGTGCGGGGTTACTCTGCCTTTATAGCCCATGCGCTCAATGATACGACCTATGGTTGCGTCGCTAATAACACCGTCCGTCTTGGTGCGGCTTGGAAATAGAAACGGGGTATTGCCCGTGATTTCTTTCAGTTCTGCCAAAAGTTCAAGCGTCCAGTCAGCCAGCGGGACGGCATGGGGCGGTTTCGGTGCGGTCTTCTCGTGCTTCATACGCTGGGCGGGAACTGTCCATACTGCCGCGTCAAAGTCTATTTCATTCCATTGCCCGCCCCTTAGTTCCGTGCTTCGTAAAAAGGTCAGCATATTCAAAATCAGGGCTATTCTGTTTTGCGGCTCAATCTCTGCCAGTATCAGGCGGCGGAAAAACTCGGTCAGTTCTTCACGGGGCAGGGCGGGGCGATGGTCGGTCTGCTTGGCGGGGATGTATTTCCGCAATGAATAGGCGGGGTTGGTTTCCACTACTTCAAGCATGACGGCATAGTCAAATATCGCGCCTGTCCATTCCCTGATTTTTTCCGCCGTATTGTTCACGCCCCGTGTCATTACGCCGTCGAGAACCGTTTTAATATCGCTTACCCTGATTTCCTGTATCGGCATTTCGCCGATAACGGGGAAAACGTCGGTTTCAAAATATCTCAACACGCGGGCGGCGTGGTTTTCTTTCCAGCGGATTAGGTTGTCAGAATGCCAGCGGCGGGCGATGGCTTCAAAGGTATTTAGGGCGGCGGCTTGCCGTTCGCGTTTTTCCTGTTGCTTGGCTTCGCTGGGGTCTTGCCCCGATACAAGCAAGCGGCGGGCATTTTCGGCGGCTTGGCGGGCTTCTACCAGTGATACGGTTGGATATTTGCCGATTGAAAGCGTTTTCCGTTTGCCGTTATACGAAAAATCAAACCGCCATAACTTCCCACCGCTCGTATTGATATACAGATACAAGCCCTTGCCGTCATTCAGCTTAAATGGCTTTTCGGCGGGTTTGGCGTTTTTGATTTGGCGGTCGTTCAGCTTCATTTTTACGGTATTTTTTCGAGGTATTTTTCAGATACCGCAAAAGATACCGTAAATTTTAGGTTACTTCAATTAAGCTGAATTAGACGGAATTATACAATCAGGAAGAAGACAATAGGATAGCAATCAGCCTGAAAGCCCTGTATTTACTGAGATTGGTTGATGGTATTAGACAGGATTAAACGAAAAAAAAACGCCTGAAATTTTCAAGCGTTTTTGTATGTTGGTGCGGACGGAGAGACTCGAACTCTCACACCTCTCGGCGCCAGAACCTAAATCTGGTGCGTCTACCAATTTCGCCACGTCCGCGCGATGAAACTGTGGATTATACACAAAGTATCCTGCTCTGCAAACAACCTTTGGCTTGAAATTGCTTTATTCCGACCGATATAATGGCAGATCGGTTATCTGCCGGAACACACTAATATCAAAGAGGAACATCATGCCTGTTTTACTGATTCAGGATTTTTTACAGACACAGGGTTTGAAGCTGTCTTCAGACGACCTCCGTATTGCTTATCTGACCGCAAAGACGGTGATGGATATGGGCAATGCTTCGATTGACCGCTCGGTTTTGTGGCGTGAGGAAGACGGTTGGAAGCTGACAGACCATATTGAAGAAACGCCTGAAAACGAAACTTTGCTCAAACAGGTTTTCATGGCTTTGGATTCGGTATTCAGCCGTGCAATAGCCGTCAAAAGCGCGGCGGTTTACATCCACCTTCCTGGTGAACCGCACGCAAGGTTGGTTCGTATCGCGGCACAAGGCGAGCCTTTGGAAAATCTGTTGGCTATTCATGAAGAAAACGGTACGGTTTACCTTGCCTGCCGTACGGCGCAAAGCGGTTGGATGAATATTGCCAACGATATAGCTTATTGGCTTTCGCTGGACGAAATCCAAGGCGACAGGAATAAAGGCAGTGGAAGCCAGTTGTCCATTCCTGTGGCGACGCAAAACGGTACGGTTTTGGGCGTGGTTCATGTTGAATTTGCCGATAAAGATCAGGCTGATGAAGCAGCCCAAACGGATTGGTCGGCGCTGGCTTTGGCACTTGCCGAGCCGCTGAAAGCATTGGCAGGCATCGAAGACAAGGAAGAAGAACATGAATAATACCTTGAAATTCGTCGCCTCCTGCCGTCTGCCGACCGAATGGGGCGACTTCACTATGCACGGTTTTGAAGAACCGAGCGGACAAGAACATATCGCTTTGACGATGGGCGATTTTTCAGACGACCTCCCTGTCCTGACCCGCATCCATTCCGAATGTTTGACCGGTGATGCCCTGTTTTCCAAAAAATGCGACTGCGGCCCGCAGCTTGAAGCCGCGATGAAGGTGGTTCAACAAGAAGGGCGCGGTGTGATCGTTTATTTGCGTCAAGAAGGGCGCGGCATCGGTTTAATCAACAAAATCCGTGCCTACAAGCTTCAAGACGAGGGGATGGATACGGTCGAAGCCAACCTCGCGCTCGGACTGCCCGTTGACGCACGCGACTTTACGCTTGCCAAGCAAATCTACGACCATCTGAATATCCGTGCTGTCAAGCTGTTGACCAACAATCCTGAAAAAATTCAGACGTTGAAAAATGCAGGCATCAATGTTGTCGAACGTATTCCGCTCCATGTCGGCGAGAATGCGGAAAACGAACGATATCTGCACACCAAAGCCGATAAATTGGGGCATATGATTTTTGATTGAGATAATACTAAACTTATTTATTATTTATATTCAAATAAATATATTTATCTTGAAACAAACGGCTTGCCCTGATAGAGGTTTTTTGGTTTAATCCCGAGTTCTCGGGTGATTAGCTCAGTTGGTAGAGCGTCTGCCTTACAAGCAGAATGTCGGCGGTTCGACTCCGTCATCACCCACCAGTTTCCTTTCATTGTTGCAAAACAATGATGCGCGGTGGTAGCTCAGTTGGTTAGAGTACCGGCCTGTCACGCCGGGGGTCGCGGGTTCGAGCCCCGTCCGCCGCGCCAAATTTTAAAAAGCACCGATTTATCGGTGCTTTTATTTTTGGTCGCTGCATTTTAAATATTGGGTACTCAATCTAAAAAAAGGTCGTCTGGAAACCGAATACAGTTTTCAGACGACCTTAATCTCAAAAAGCTTTATTTATGACCATATTCAGCAATATATTGGGCAATTGCAGCTTCAGGGTTAGCAGCGTTAATAAGTTGAGGTAATTCTACATAACCGTGTTTAACCAGATTTTTTTCACGCAAAGCATTACCGAACATGCCAAACGCAAGAAAAATACTGAAACCAAGAAGACTGTTGATTGCCCTCAACAATTCATTCTGACCAGCTAATAAACTTAACACAACAAACGTGACAAGAATTCTAATTCCCAAACCCCACATTTGTTTCACACAAGCCCACATAGCCCAAAAGAAAAATGCAGGCCAAGACCAGCCTTGTTTGACCGCCTCGTACTGGTTCATAGGATCTTTAAAAATCTTGTAAAGTCTCATTAAACACCTTGCCTTTATGCCTTAAAACGTTAGCGTCATGATTCTATCAGAATACATTAACAAGTTGAGTCATTACAAGATAAAAGGTCGTCTGAAAACCAAATGCAGTTTCAGACGACCTTTCATTTACTTACACAATCCCAACCTTATCACTCAGCCCAGTTTTTCTTCTTACTGGTTTTGCCTATACCCGGATTGAAGCTGTTGGTCGGGTCGAGTTTGCGGTAGAACTGCTTGAGCGCGGGTTTCGCTTCGTATAAATGACCGACGTTGTGTTCGGCGGGATATTGCGCGCCGCGTTGGTCTAAGAGATGCAGCATTTCGTGTTCCAATGCCATGCAGTCGTTACCTTTTTTGATGATGTAATCCTGATGGAAAACATGGCACATGAAATGTCCGTAGTAGAGTTTGTGGATGATTTTATTGTCGATTTCCGACGGCAGTTTTTCAAACCAGTCGCGGTCGTCGCGGCGCAGGGCGATGTCCAGCGCGACCAAATCTTCCACTTCGTCGTCATGCACGGCGCGGTAGCGGATGGCGGCGGAAGCGACGGCAAAGCGGTGCAGCATGGCGGCTTGGGTTTCTTCGGCGTTGCATTCGAAAAACGCGCCGCCGTGGTGTGCAAAATACTCTTTCAAAAACGCGCGCGCTTCATCGACGCCTTTTCCGCCCATTTTCAGAATCAGGTGGTGTTCGTATTTGTCGCGGTAATCGCGCATGGATTTGGGCAGGTGGTCGGGCAGGTATTTGCTGACGAACTGCATGACTTTGTCGGAAAAATGTTTGGGCAGAAAGCTGACTTTTTTGCCGAATCGGTCAACTTTGGCTTTGAAATCAAATAATTTCGGCAGTTGGTGCGTACCGAATTTTTTGATGACGTAGAACGTGTCTTTGCCGTACACGTCGGCAATATCGAAAGCATCGCGATGGATATACTCACCGGAAACGGGCAGGCTTTCAAATTCGCCCAAGGCGGCGCGACGGATGTCGGTCAGTTCGTTGATGTCGTTGGTACCGATGTAGAACACGGCGGTTTGCTTCTCTTGCGGGAAGGTGTCCAAGCGGACGGCGAAAACCATCAGTTTGCCCGCGCAACCGGACGCTTCGTAATGGCGCGCCGGGTCGGCATTGAAACGCGCGGCGGTCGGCTCGTCAACTCGGCGAACATGGTCGCAATAGGCGTGGTCGTGTCCTTTGCCCGCGTCTTGCGTGATGTCTTTTCTTTGATAGTGATGACCTTGCAGGTTGGTCAAAATTTCTTCGGGCGTGTCGCCCAAATCTATGCCCAAATGGTTGACCAGCTCCAGTTTGCCCTCTTCGTTGATTTGGGCAAACAGCGCCATTTCCGTGTAGGCCGGACCGCGCTGCACCAATGCGCCGCCAGAGTTGTTGCACACGCCGCCCAAGACGGACGCACCGATACATGAAGAGCCGATAACCGAATGCGGTTCGCGCCCCAAAGGTTTCAGCAGCAATTCGAGCTGGTTCAGGGTCGAACCGGGCAGGCAGACGACTTGTTCGTTGTTGTTGATGGTTTGGATGATGTTCATCCGCATGGTGTTCACAATCACGATATCGCGGTCGTAATCATTGCCGTCGGGGGTCGAGCCGCCAGTCAAACCGGTATTCGCCGCCTGCGTAATCACAATCACGTCCGCTTCGACGCAGGCCTGCAAAATTTTCCACATTTCCAGAATGGTTCCGGGGCGCACCACCGCCAACGCCCTACCCTCGCCGAAACGGTAGCCTTGGCGGTATTGTTCGGTTTTTGCGGGGTCGGTGATGATGTATTTTTCGCCGACGGTTTGGGTCAGGCTGCTGATTAATTGCGAGGCGTTCATGATGCGCTCCTTAGGGCTGGTTTTATTGGATTAAAATAGTGATTGTAGTAACGCGACACGGCAAAGTAAAGGTCGTCTGAATACGGTCCGGCAAGGAATACTGCAAATCATCCACATCATCCGTCCACACGCCCTACCCCTGAATTGCCCATTTTCCCCGCTATACACAATTTCTTTGCCGAACGGTGTGAACAGCCTGTGAATAAGTTCTATTACCTTTTGATAATCAAACAAAAAAATACAATGCTTAAAAAATAGGCAGTTTGTCGGTTTAGTCACATACCGTGTTTGCCTTTGTGTGTGCAGTCTGTGGAAAAGTCAGCTAACTTATTCTATTCTCAACCAAAATATTCAATGATTAAAAATTAGGCAATACGGCGTATAATCCGATTGATCAAACACACCCACTCAAAAATCCCGATTTTCAAAAAAAGGAAAAGGAATGCACACCCTTTCGGAACAAGTCCGCTTAAATGAGGCGCGCAAAAAGTTGGCAAAAAGCAGGCGTTGGGCGACGGGCTTGCTGCTTGCGGCGTGCGTGCTGTTTGCAGCCTCCGCCGTTTATGTGCGCCAATATCCTTGGTTGGGATTTGTCAAAGCATTTGCCGAAGCGGCGATGGTGGGGGCGCTGGCGGACTGGTTTGCCGTAACCGCGCTTTTCAGACGACCCCTCGGGCTGCCGATTCCCCATACCGCGATTTTGCCGCGTAATCAGGCACGCATCGGCGATGAATTGGGACGGTTTATCGAACACAATTTTTTGCAGGGCAAACCCATCGCCATGCGTATTTATCAAGCGCAGCCCAGCGATAAATTATTGAAATGGCTGGACGGCGAAGACGTGAAATCGCATTGGCTGCCGTGGCTTTCCAAACAGATTCCGACGCTGCTTGCCATCGCCAAACCGGAACAGACGGCGCGTTTTACGGCGATGCTGTTGGAAGAACGTTACAGCGGCGAACAAATCGGCAACACGCTTGCCGACGGTTTGCGGCTGTTGAAAGCGCAAGGGATGCACGAAAAAGCGTTTGAAAGCCTGCTCCGTCAGATTCGGCGTTGGCTGAAAACGCCGGAAACCCGCGAAATGTTGGAGCAGAACCTGCGCGAATGGGCGGCGAAAATCGAAGGCGGCAATCCCGGAACTTGGGACAGGCTTAAAGCGGCGGTGAAATCGACCTTGGTGGAAAAAGTCGATGATTGGGCGGCAGAAAAAGCCTTGGCATGGATAGACGGCTATTTGGCAACAGCGGACAAGCAGGATAACGCGCTGCGCCGACAATTCTTGGTGCAATACGACGAACTGACCGAACGCCTGAGCACATCGCACCTGTGGCACCGCCGTCTGGACAAATTCAAAAAACAGCTCGCGCAATCGCCCGCCCTGCAACGTCAAATCATGACCTTATGGCGCGGCATTCTAGACTGGGCGCGGGAAGATGTGGAAAAACAAGACTCTTTGTGCCAAGCGCAACTGGAAAAGCTGCTGCATCATATGCGTTCGCAAGCTCAGGCATACCCGCAATTTATGCGGCGGGCGGATGTGCGGATTTCGCTTTTGGTTCGGGATTTTGTGATGCGTTATAAAGATAAGGCCGCTTTGTTCGTCGCGGACAAAGTCAAAGGCTGGGACAGCTGCCTGATGGTGGAAAAACTGGAATTGAGCGTGGGCAAGGATTTGCAATATATCCGCATCAACGGCACGCTCGTCGGCGGATTGGTCGGACTGGTGATTTATACGGTATCGCTGTGGCTGGCGGGATAGTATGCAAAGGGGTCGTCTGAAAAGCCAAACGGCGCAAAAAGCAATCGGCATTTTATCCCTACTTTGTCCGTTTATAGCGATTGAAGCCGCTGTTTTCAGACGACCCCTTGCCTTTTCCGACTGTAAAATATCAATAACGCCATTTGCCTAATTTGATAAAATTACGGACCGAATTTGTGCCTGCCTGCTAAGGATGGTCTGTAAAACAGGTCGTCTGAAAATTTCCCGGCCGCTTTTGACGGCTTAAATGTGGATTTCGCAGACGGAAACGGACGGCAGCTTCAAACCTATAGTGGATTAACTTTAAATCAGGACAAGGCGACAAAGCCGCAGACAGTACAGATAGTACGGAACCGATTCACTTGGTGCTTCAGCACCTTAGAGAATCGTTCTCTTTGAGCTAAGGCGAGGCAACGCCGTACTGGTTTAAAGTTAATCCACTATATTACGCCGTTCAGACGACCCCTATTTAAGATTGATATGTATAAGTTCCTTCCTATTGTCCACGTTTTGTCCAGACTGGGGCTGCTGTTTTCAATGGTGCTCGCAGTACCGACGCTGATGTCGTATTTTTTTCTGGACAACGCGTTTCCTGCGTTTGCCTACACGGCTTTGGCAACGACGCTGACTTCTTGCGCAGTTTGGTTGATGACCTTCCATTTCCGCCGCGAGCTGCGCCCGCGCGACGGGTTTACGTTGGTTTTGATGCTGTGGCTGGCGTTTGCGCTGGTGGCGGCGATGCCGATTTATATTCACATCCCAGGCATCAGTTTTACCGATGCGTTTTTTGAGGCAATGTCCGGACTGACAACGACCGGCGCGACGGTCATGACGAGTTTGGACACGCTGACCCCGTCGATAAATTTTTGGCGGCATATGCTCAACTGGCTGGGCGGCATGGGTATCATCGTGCTGGCGGTAGCGATTTTGCCGATGTTGGGCGTGGGCGGAACGCAGCTCTTCAAGGCTGAAATTCCGGGGATGGACAAAGAAAGCAAGATGGCGCCGCGCATTTCGCAGGTGGCAAAAAAGCTGTGGTTCTTCTATACGATGACGACGACGGCGGCTTTTCTGACGCTGCATTTTGCGGGGATGAGCTGGTTTGACGCGCTTTGCCACGCGATGTCGGCGGTGTCGCTGGGCGGTTTTTCGACACACGATGCCAGCATCGCTTATTTCGATTCGCTGACCGTCGAATGGGCGATCATGTTTTTCACGCTCTGGGGCGGTGTGAATTTCGCCACGCATTTCACGGCGCTGACACGGCGTTCGCTCAAATCTTATTGGCAGGACGAGGAATGCCGCGTACTGCTGGTGCTGCTGGCGGGCAGTATTTTGATGTCGGCGGTGTATCTGTGGCAGAAAGATTTTTATGCAACCTTTGGGGATTCGCTGCGTTTTGTCAGCTTCAACTTTGTCTCCATCGGGCTGGCAAGCGGTTTTTCCAACACGGATTTCGCGCAATGGCCGCTGATCGTGTCGCTGTGGATGTTTTTCCTGTCCAACCTGTTGGCAAGCTCCGGCTCTATGGGGGGCGGCATTAAAAACGTGCGGGCGTTGGTCTTGTTCAAATTCAGCCTGCGCGAGATGATGATTCTGCTGCACCCGAAAGCGGTGCGCACGGTCAAGGTCAACGGACGCATGATTCCCGACCGCATGGCGCTGACAGTGATGGCGTTTATTTCGATTTATTTCATGACGACGATTGTATTCAGCTTTTTGCTGATGGCAAGCGGGATGGAATTTATCTCCGCCTTCACCGCCGTCATCGCGTGTATCACCAATGCAGGCCCGGGCTTGGGCGAGGTCGGACCGGCGGGCAGCTATGCGGTATTGAGCGATGTGCAGAAATGGCTGTGTTCTGCCGTGATGCTGCTGGGCCGCTTGGAGATTTTTACGGTGTTGATTTTGTTGACACCGGCTTATTGGAAAAAATAAAGACAGGTCGTCTGAAAACGGATTTTGGGTTTTCAGACGACCTTTTTGTTATCAGGTTTGCCGCATTCTGACGGATGCGTGCAAAGCGGCAAGCCTTGAAAAGGAGCGGCTCTGCGTTAAACTGCAAGAGCAAAACAAGCAACGCAAAGGAAATACGATGGATATCCTTACCCGCCTTCAAAACTTGCCGCCGAGCAAGTTTCATTACAGACTTTTGGTGCTGGTCGGTATCGGCTGGCTGTTTGACGCGATGGATACCGGGCTGGTGTCGTTCATCCTGCCAGAGCTGGGCAAAGACTGGTCGCTTGCGCCTGCGCAATTGGGCTGGATAGTCAGCATCTCTTTTGTCGGCATGGCATTGGGCGCGGTCATCAGCGGCTGGTTTGCCGACCGCTTCGGCAGGAAAACCGTATTTGCCGGGACGATGGCGGTGTACAGCGTGGCGACGGGTTTATGCGCGTTTGCACCCAACCTGTCCGCACTTTTATTTTTCCGCTTCTTCGTCGGCGTAGGACTGGGCGGGCAGCTTCCCGTCGCGGTATCCTTAGTCAGCGAATACGCCCCGCCGAAAGTACGCGGACGCTTTATCGTCTTACTGGAAAGTTTTTGGGGGCTGGGCTGGCTTGCCGCTGCACTCGCTTCCTATTTCTTTATCCCAAAATTCGGCTGGCACAGCGCGTTTTTAATCGGCGCGCTGCCGATTGTGTATATCCCGCTGGTGTTGAAATTCATCCCCGAATCCGTACCCTACCTGCTCTCGCAAGGCAAAACGGACGAAGCGCACCGGCTGGTCAGCCGCTTGGAAAATGAAGCGGGGATGACGCCCGCCGCAACAGCCATCGCACCGCCGCAACAGGAAAAACAGCGCATCCGCTTCAAACAACTATGGCAACATCCTTTCGCACGGCGCACGCTGATGCTGTGGCTGGTTTGGTTCGGCATTGTCTTTTCCTATTACGGCATTTTTACTTGGCTGCCGAAACTCTTGGTCGAACAAGGCAATACGGTGGTCAAAACCTTTGAATATGTGCTGGTGATGATTGTCGCGCAACTGCCCGGCTACATCGCGGCGGCGGCATTGGTGGAAAAAATCGGGCGCAAAGCGACTTTGGCGGGTTTTCTCGCCGCCTGCGCCGTCTGCGCGTGGTTTTTCGGGCAAAGCAGCAGCGCCGCCGAAGTCATGGCATGGGGCAGCCTGATGTCGTTCTTCAACCTCGGCGCATGGGGCGTTTTATATACCTACACGCCCGAACTCTACCCCCTCCGCTTCCGTGCCTTCGCTTCCGGCTGGGCGGGCGCAATCGGACGCGCGGGCGGCATCCTCGCGCCTATGGTGGTCGCCCAAATGGTCGGCGGCAGCGGCGGATTCGGCAATATATTCATGATGTTCGCTGGCGTAATGATGCTGATTGTATTGGTGATTTTGGCTCTAGGCGAAGAAACCAAAGGCAGGACGCTGGAAGATATCAGCTCTTAAACAACCGTATCGACAGCGCAAAATCAGCAAAAGTCGTCTGAAAACGGGATATTTGGTTTTCAGAATGGCTTTTTATGTAAAAATTTCCAGTCAATTCAAACACCGCATAACTACTGCACTTTGGATTTTCAGGACACAAGCTGCTTAGTATTAGCATTTTTCCATCATTTCAAGAAAAGACAACTCCATGAAACCCTTGTTTATCTGCATTACGCTACTGTATTGCCAAACAACTGCTGCCGAAATCATGTTTTCCTGTCATGCAGACAAAGACCATTACGAACTGAACCGCAACGGCAGCCGTCTGATACTTTCCGGCAACGGACAAATATTGTCGGACACCGCAACCACCTCGGCATTACAAAGTTACATAGGCACTCATTCCATCAGCTTATTGGTGCAAAACAACGACAGCACCGATAATATGTATCAAATCACGGATTACAAAAATACCTCTTCACAACCAGCAACCATCGTACATTCCTATCTAACCGACCGACATGAAAGAAAATCAAAAACTATTTCATGTAATCGGATTGTCCGCAGCCTTTACCGTGCCGATTTATCGGACATTCCTCGCGACAATTCCACAGAATTTTGGGATTTTTACAAAGATTCTGACGACAACAAACAAAAATAAGCTGATGCAGGTCAGATTTTCAAATTCGACATTTCAAACATTACAACAATGGATGTAATGCTGCGAACGTTAACGATTTTGTCGAATATGGGCGGGCGCAATCGGACACGCGGGCAACAGTAGCATCGGATTTTGCAATATTTTCATGATTTTCACGCTGGTTATACTGCTGATTGTCGCCGTCGTGTTGATATTGGGCGAAGAAACGAAAGGCAGGACGCTGGAAGACATCAACGGATAAGCGCCGTTCTTCAAATCATCCCGCCAAATAAAAGGTCGTCTGAAAGTGTCACTTCACCGAAGTCAAACAACACTTTCAGACGACCTATTTCATTGAAATCCGGCTATGCGCCCTACTCCGCCCAAATCACCGTTTCCGACGCATCGCGGCGCGGTTTCGGGGTGATGTCGCGCACACGGTAGCCGAAGGTTGCGGCGACGGACAAGCCGTAATGTTCGGGATCGAGCAATCCGGCTTCGGCAAGGATTTTTTCCACTGCGGCATACTCCATGCCTTCGATGGCGCAAGAATCGATGCCGAGCATCGCCGCGCCGGTGAGCATATTGCCCAGCGCGATGTAGGTTTGCTTGCTTGCCCAGTCAAACAGGGCGCGTTCGTCGTCGGCGATGGGCATATCGTGGGTTTGGAAACGGCGGTAACGTTCAAATGCACCCGCCCGCTCTTCGGCGGTCAGACCGCGTCTGTCCATCAGTTCTTCAAAAGCGGGACTGTCGTAGCGGGCGTGTTTTCGTGCCAATAGGAAAACGACGTGGCTGGCATCCGAAATGGAAGCCTGCATCCCCCAGGCGAAGGGTTTGATTTTTTCACGCAATACCGCGTTCTGTACGACCACAAACTGCCACGGCTCGCAGCCGACGGAGCTGGGCGAAAGCCGTCCGAAGTCAAGGACGGCGGCAAAATCTTCGGCACTGATTTTGCGCGCGGGGTCGTAGTAGCGGACGGAAACGCGGCGTTTGAAAATTTCAAGGGCTTGTTCGCGGGTCAGTATCATGATGATTCCTTTGATTGAGTATGGAAAGGGCTTCCTTTCGGACAATCAGAATGGTCAAACGTTCGCAAAGATTGCAACACTAGCGGCAGCGAAACCGTTTGACGGTTGTGTGCAGAAAGGTAGGCGGCGTTAATCAGCTCCAGCGATTTCAAGCCTTCGCGCCCATCGACAATAGGCTTGGCTTTGCCGCGCAATACATCGACAACATTCCGATAATACAGCGGATGCCCGAAACCGTACACCGACGTGGTTTCATAATTGGCGGTTTTGACCTGCTCGTCGTAATCGCGCTCGTCGGCAAAATTCCATTCCTGAATTTCGTTCACCGCCATGCCGCCGATGCGTACCGTGCCGGTTTCGCCCAGAATAGTAATCGAGCCTTCGAGGTTTTTCGGATAGGTGCACATAGTTACCGCCATCGAACCGAGCGTGCCGTCGCGCCAACGGAGGTTCATCACGCCCGTGTCTTCGGCTTCAATTTTGCGGTGGGTCGCAATCATCGCCTGCACTTCCGCCACCGGGCCGATGAGCCATTCCATCAAGTCGACGTAGTGGCTTGCCTGATTCATGAACGCGCCGCCGTCCATCTTCCAAGTGCCGCGCCAACCGCCTCCTTGGTCGTAATACGACTGCGGGCGCGTCCAAAAAACATTCAAATGCACCATATAGATTTTGCCGAAGCGTTGTTCTGCGACCGCGCGTTTGAGCAGTTGCAGCGTGGCATTGAGGCGGTTTTGTTTCACGACAAACAAGCGTTTGCCCGCTTTGTCGGCAGCTTGAACCATAAGTTCGCCGTTAGTAAAGCAGGTAGCCATCGGTTTTTCGGTGACAACGTGAAAACCCGCTTCCAACGCCTCAACCGCTTGCTCGGGATGCAAACCGGACGGCGTGGTGATGACGATTACGTCGGCATCGGTTTCCGCCAACATTTCCGTATAGCGGGCATAGCCTTTCGCGCCAGTACGCTTGACCGCCGCTTCAAGCGCGGCAGGATCGATGTCGCACACGGCAACGAGTTCGCAATCTTCTTGCAATACTTCAAACGAACCGAAATGGTTGTTGGAAATACGGCCGCAGCCGACTAAGGCGAATTTGATTTTGCGGTTTTGAATGGTTTCAGACATTTTCAGACAACGTATATAGTTATAAAAAACGGAAAAAGATTATAGATAAATCAGCCCTCAACCGATACCTAAAATCATGAAAAATTTGACGGGGCGGCAAGATATGGGTGTGCTTTCCGCCGTCGGCCCTTTCCTTTCGAACTCAGGTCGATATGAAGTTAATTTACAACAAATGCGTATCGTGGTTTATAATTCTGTTCTTACGAAACAGGGGTGCTGCCTGATGTTCAGGCGGCTGAGAAATACCCTTTACACCCGATCGGGATAATACCTGCGTGGGGAGTTTTCACGGATTCTGTCTTTCAGACGGCCTTTTTTGATATTGGGGCCGTCTGAAAAAGCAAAACGCTCCTGTTTCTTCTTTTCAAACGAGAAAACAGGAGCATTTTTTATGACTACGCCAAAGAAAACCGCCAAAACATCCGGCAACGAAGCGCGCGAGCTTGCCGACTTGAGTGAAGACATCGGCATCCGCTTCAAATATCCGAACTCGGAACGCGTGTATCTGCAAGGCAGCCGCGACGACATCCGCGTGCCTTTGCGCGAAATCCGTCAGGACGACACCTACACGGCGCAAGGCACGGAAGCCAACCCGCCGATTCCCGTCTATGACACCAGCGGCGTGTACGGCGATCCGGCGGCGCACATCGACCTGAAACAAGGTTTGCCGCACGTCCGCACCGCATGGCTGGACGAACGCGGCGATACCGAAATCCTGCCCAAGCTTTCCAGCGAATACGGCATCGAACGCGCGCACGACCCGCAAACCGCCCATCTGCGTTTCAACCAAATCACCCGCCCCCGCCGCGCGAAAAGCGGCAGCAACGTAACCCAGCTTCACTATGCGCGCCGCGGCATCATCACGCCCGAAATGGAGTTTGCCGCCATACGCGAACGCATGAAGCTGGACGAACTTTTCAGACGACCCGAATACGCCAAGCTCTTGAAACAGCACGCGGGGCAAAGTTTCGGCGCGAACATCCCGACCCATCCCGACCAAATCACGCCCGAATTCGTGCGCCGAGAAATCGCCGCCGGACGCGCGATTATCCCCGCCAACATCAACCATCCCGAACTCGAACCGATGATTATCGGCCGCAACTTCCGTGTCAAAATCAACGGCAACTTGGGCAACTCCGCCGTCACCTCCAGCCTGACCGAAGAAGTCGAAAAAATGGTGTGGTCGCTGCGTTGGGGCGCGGACACGATTATGGATTTGTCCACCGGCGCGCATATCCACGAAACGCGCGAATGGATTATCCGCAACGCGCCCGTCCCCATCGGGACCGTGCCCATCTATCAGGCTTTGGAAAAAACCGGCGGCATTGCCGAAGATTTGACTTGGGATTTGTTCCGCGACACCTTAATCGAGCAGGCGGAACAAGGCGTGGACTATTTCACCATACACGCGGGCGTGTTGCTGCGTTATGTGCCGATGACCGCCAACCGCCTCACCGGCATCGTATCGCGCGGCGGCTCCATCATGGCGAAATGGTGCCTCGCCCACCATCGGGAAAACTTCCTCTACACGCATTTCGACGAAATCTGCGAAATCATGAAAGCTTACGACGTATCGTTCAGCCTCGGCGACGGCCTGCGCCCCGGCTGCATTGCCGATGCCAACGACGAAGCGCAGTTCGCCGAATTGCACACCTTGGGCGAATTGACCGACAAAGCATGGAAACACGACGTACAAGTCATGATCGAAGGCCCCGGCCATGTCCCGTTGCAACGCGTCAAAGAAAACATGACCGAAGAGCTGCAACACTGCTTTGAAGCGCCTTTCTACACACTCGGCCCGCTCGTTACCGACATCGCCCCCGGCTATGACCACATCACCTCGGGCATAGGCGCGACCAACATCGGCTGGTACGGCACAGCCATGCTCTGCTACGTTACCCCGAAAGAGCATCTCGGCCTGCCCGACAAAGAAGACGTGCGCACCGGCATCATCACCTACAAACTCGCCGCCCACGCCGCCGACCTCGCCAAAGGCTGGCCGGGTGCGCAGTTGCGCGACAACGCCCTGAGCAAGGCGCGTTTCGAGTTCCGCTGGCGCGACCAATTCCGCCTCAGCCTCGACCCCGAACGCGCCGAGAGCTTCCACGACGAAACCCTGCCCGCCGAAGGCGCGAAAATCGCCCACTTCTGCTCGATGTGCGGCCCCAAATTCTGCTCGATGAAAATCACGCAGGAAGTGCGCGACTACGCCGATAAGCAAAAAGCCCAACGGCAGGGCATGGAGGAAAAAGCGGTCGAGTTTGTAAAGAAAGGGGCTGAGATTTACAGTTGATAAAAAGGTCGTCTGAAAAGTTTTCAGACGACCTTTTTCTATTTCCTGAACTCTTCCCTGACGATGTCCAGCCAAGCCCTGAGCGCGGGGGTGGGACGCTGGTGTTTTTTCCATGCCATCGTCAGTTGCCAGCGGATTTCGGGTTCGATCAGCGGGACGGCGGCGAAGGTGTCGGGGTTGATTTTGCGGGCGTAGTATTCGGGCAAAAGGGCGATGCCCATATGGTGCGCCACCATGTCGGCGAGCAGGTCCCATTGTCCGGTGCGGCAGACGACGTTGGGGGTAAAGCCTTGGCTGCGGCAGGCGGTTTGGATGGTTTCGTTGAGGGAAAATCCTGAGCCGAACAGGATAAAAGGTTCGTGTTGCAGGCTTTTGAGGCTGAGGGCGGCATGGCGGGCTTGGGTGCGCGGCATGAGGACGACGAGCGGGTAATCGCACAGGACGATGCTGTCGAAGTCTTCGTGAACGGGGGCGAGCAGTTGTCCGGCGTCGAGTTCGTTGTTGCGCAGGGATTGCTCGATGGCGAGCGAACCTTGTTCGAGGAAGGTCAGTTCGATGCCGGGCCATTGGCGGCGGAAGCGGAACAGGGCGTTGCTGAGCAGATCGCTGCCGAGTAGTGCCAAACCCAGCCGCAGTGTGCCGCTTTTGATGTGGCGGTAGCCGTCGATGCGGGCGAGCAGCAAGTCGCGTTCGTGCAGGAGGTTCAGCGCGTGGCGGTACACTTCTTCGCCGATGGGTGTGGTGGCGACTTGGCGTTTTTTGCGGCCGTTTTCTTTAACCAACAATGACACGCCCAGTTCTTCTTCCAATGCCTGTATGGTTTTGCTGACGGTAGGCTGGGTCAGGTTGAGCGCGGATGCGGCAGCGGAAAAACTTTGCAGGCGCACGAGTTCGGCAAAGCAGTGCAGGCTTTTGAAGTCCATTATTCCTCTTTTGCATGATTTTAGTTCAGATAATTCATATTATGCGCAAACCGCATCCTTATAATCAAGCCTTCGTTTTGGATTACGGATGGATAAACCTTATGGATACGCTGACGCGATTTTTTCAGACGACCTTGCAGCTTGCCGTAGTCGGCTTGGTGTGGCTGGTGTCGGATTTGATGGTGCGCTTTGCCCATCTGCCTGTTTCTTCGGGCGTATTGGGGCTGTTTTTGATGCTTGCGCTGCTGGGTTTGGGCGTGATTAAAACCGGCATGGTCGAGCGCGGCGCGAAATGGGTGTTGGGCGAGTTGGTGTTTTTCTTCATTCCGATTATGGTTTCCGTATTGCAATACCGCGATTTGCTTCTTTCCGAAGGTTGGCGGCTGGTGCTGACGATTGCGGTCGGCACTGCGCTAGTGATGATCAGCACGGCGTTGACGCTGAATTTCTGCTACCGCTGGAAACGCCGCCTGTATAAAAAACTGCATGCCTGATAGGGAACAAAAATGGATTACGCCGCACTCGCCTGCTTCGCTTGGACCTGCTTCGCCTATTTTATGGCGAAAAAAATCTACCGTAAAAAACCGCTGATGATTTTCTCGCCCGTCGTGACCGTTTCGGTCAGCACCATTGTCCTGATGCTGCTTTTGGGCATTTCCTACGATACTTACCACAAATACACGCAAGGCATCGTTTTCCTGCTCACGCCGGTAACGGTCGCCTTCGCCATCCCGATTTACGAAAACCGCGAAGTCATCCGCCGCCAGCTTCCCATCCTGTCGATAGCGATTTTGGTCGGCATGTTCGTCGGCGTTGCCAGCGCGTTTTTGATGGGTAATATGTTCCACTTCGACAGCGAAGTCACCAACAGCCTGATGGCGCGCTCGATTTCCACGCCGTTTGCCGTCGTATTGGCAAGTGAAATCCACGGCTCGGCGTCGCTGGTATCACTGTTCACCATCATCACCGGCTTCGTCGGCATGATATTCGGCGATTTGTTTTTGGCGTTCACCCGTATCCGCTTCCACACTGCCAACGGCGTCGCACTGGGCAACGCCGCTCACGGCTTCGGCACTTCTCGTGCCGGACAACGCCACGAAACCGAAGGCGTGATGGCGAGCCTGACCATGATTTTGGCGGGGCTGTTTATGGTCATCATCGGGCCGAGCATGGTGCATTTGGTGGTTTGGCTGATGGGCTGAACGGCAGTTTTATAGTGGATTAACTTTAAACCAGTACGGCGTTGCCTCGCCTTGCCGTACT
>CAUOMQ010000026.1:0-23011 GCA_963456805.1 uncultured Neisseria sp.
AAATCAGGACAAGGCGACGAAGCCGCAGACAGTACAAATAGTACGGAACCGATTCACTTGGTGCTTCAGCACCTTAGAGAATCGTTCTCTTTGAGCTAAGGCGAGGCAACGCCGTACTGGTTTAAAGTTAATCCACTATACATTCTGATTGTTACCAAAGACCGATTCAATGACTCAGAAAACACACACCATCAAAACCTACCTCGTCGGCGGCGCCGTCCGCGATTATCTTTTAGGTTTGCCCGTCAAAGACCGCGATTGGGTGGTCGTCGGCGCTGACGCGCAAACTATGCTGGCGCAAGGCTTCCAGCCGGTCGGCAAAGATTTTCCCGTATTCCTCCATCCCAAAACCCACGAAGAATACGCCCTCGCCCGTACCGAACGTAAAACCGCCAAGGGCTATGCCGGTTTCAGTTTCCACGCCGACAAAGACGTTACGCTGGAGCAAGACTTGATGCGCCGCGACCTGACCATCAACGCGATGGCGCAGGATTCAGACGACCTCATCATCGACCCCTTCGGCGGGCAACAGGATTTGGCGGCGGGCATTTTGCGCCACGTCTCGCCCGCTTTTGCCGAAGACCCCGTCCGCATCCTGCGCACCGCCCGCTTTGCCGCGCGCTACGGATTTGAAATCGCTGAAGAAACTATGAAACTGATGCGGCAGATGGTAGAAAACGGCGAAGCGGACGCTTTGGTTGCCGAACGCGTCTGGCAAGAGTTGGCGAAAGGTTTGATGGAGAAAAATCCCCGCAGGATGATTGAAGTATTGCGCGAATGCGGTGCGCTCAAAGTCTTGCTGCCCGAGGTCGATACCCTCTTCGGCGTGCCGCAACGCGCCGACTATCATCCCGAAATCGACAGCGGCATCCATACGCTGATGGTACTGCAACGCGCCGCCGATATGGGTCTGAGCCTGCCCGAGCGCTACGCCGCCCTGCTGCACGATTTGGGCAAAGCCAAAACCCCGCCCGACATCCTGCCCAAACATCACGGACATGACCTCAACGGCGTCGAACCCGTGCGCGAAGTCAATCAGCGGCTGCGTGCGCCGAGACACTGCGCCGAGCTTGCCGAACTTGTCTGCCGCTGGCACATCATGTTCCACCAAGTCGGGCAATTCAAAAACAAAACCATCTTAACCGTTTTGAAAAAAACCGACGCTTTCCGCCGCCCCGAACGCTTCGCCGCCGCCCTGAACGTCTGCATTGCCGACAAACAAGGTCGTCTGAACCGCGAAAACGCCCCCTACCCCCAGCGCGCGCACTGGCTCGCCCTGCTCGAAGCCGCCAACCAGGTGGATTCGGGCAAAATCGCCGCCGAATGCCGCGCGCAGGGAAAAGCCCACCTAATCTCCGAAGAAATCGACCGGGCGCGGCTGGCAGAAATTGCTCCTTTGCAAAAAGCGTATCAGACAGAAAAATAGGAAGCTATTGATGACATCCTCACGTTATAAAATCGAACGCGCGCCCGACGGCATTACTGTGTCTGCTCGTGTTGTACATGACTCTCAGGAAATCGGTTTTACCGCTCTATTTCTTATATTTTCCTTTGCTATTACATGCATCGCGCCGTTTTACCTTGAAGAGCATTATTTCACTGATCCAATAATAATTCTTATCCATATACTTTTTACTTTCTACCTAGTCGGCTCACTGGTTTACAGCCTTCTCTGGCAACTTTTCGTACGTGAAAACATCAAGATCCGTAACCATACCCTGTCTCATGGATACACCTTGTTCTCCATTGGACGTTGGCGTAGTTTTCCGCTATCAGAAATTTCCGAATGGCAGTTTCGTGACAATATTCCCAAAGCTCCTGTTGCAAGAGGAAGGGAAGCTGAGTACCCAAACAAAAACTACTACCAAAATGGTATAAAACAACCAAAAAACGATATCCCCAATATCTTACATATCCAAAAATGCAAACAAGGCGCATGGTCTTTCGATTATCAGGAAAAAACCATACTTATCGGCGATTTTTTTGACAGCCGTGATGCTCAGATAATCAATACTGAATTGAACAGGTTTATCCCAGCATCCGCTAAAGCCCGTCAACTTTCAGACGACCTTTGAAACAGCCGCCGCCATATCCGCTATAATCTGCCTCTCAGCTATTTCGTTACACCCATAAAAATCATGACCATTCAGACCGATTTATTGCCCAAAATCAACAACGAAGATTACCAACGCCTCATCCTCAAACACAGCGTAGAATTCAGCGAAGGCGAAATCCGCCTGCTGAACGAAATCCTCGAAAAATTCACCTTCGACGTCGTTCAGGCGCAGGCATTGGCGCAGGCGGTGATGCAGCAGGTGCGCTTTGACCCCAACGCCTACCACATCGACAGCGACGACGAAGACACCACAGGCATCTGCCCCCACTGCATCAACCCGCCCATGCCGCCCCTGCGCGATTACCTCGTTTGGCGCGAAACACGCGGCTAAACCTCTTTCAAAAGGTCGTCTGAAAACGGCAAACCGCTTTTCAGACGACCCCGAACCCACCGGAAAACCCATGCTGCAAACCGACAACCTGACCGCCGCCCAACCCCAGCGCATCATCACCGCCCAAAGCATCTCCTCGCAGGAAGAGTTGCTTGAGCGCGCCCTGCGCCCTAAAACGCTGGACGACTATATCGGGCAAGACAAAGCCAAAGAACAGCTCGCCATCTTCATCCAAGCCGCCAAAAAACGCGGCGAAGCCCTAGACCACACCCTGCTCTTCGGCCCGCCCGGACTGGGCAAAACCACGCTGGCGCACATCATCGCCAAAGAGCTGGGCGTCAACCTGCGCCAAACCAGCGGCCCCGTCCTCGAACGCGCCGGCGACCTTGCCGCCCTTCTGACCAACCTCGAGCCGCACGATGTATTGTTCATCGACGAAATCCACCGCCTCAGCCCCGTCGTCGAAGAAATCCTCTACCCCGCGCTCGAAGACTACCAGCTCGACATCATGATAGGCGAAGGCCCTGCCGCCCGTTCCGTCAAAATCGACCTGCCGCCCTTTACGCTCGTCGGCGCGACCACCCGCGCAGGTATGCTGACCAACCCACTGCGCGACCGCTTCGGTATCGTTGCCCGCTTGGAGTTTTATCAAAATCAAGACCTTGCCACCATCGTCAGCCGTTCCGCGCAATTACTGCAACTCGATATGGGCGAAGAAGGTGCAATGGAAGTCGCCAAACGAAGCCGCGGCACGCCCCGCATCGCCAACCGCCTGCTGCGCCGCGTCCGCGATTTTGCCGATGTGAAAAACAACGGCGTAATTGATGCCGCCATTGCCGATGCCGCTTTAAGTATGCTGGATGTGGACGCGCAAGGTTTGGACGTTATGGACAGAAAATTCCTCGAAGCCATCCTACACAAATTCAGCGGCGGTCCCGTCGGCCTTGATAATGTTGCCGCCGCCATCGGCGAATCTACGGACACCATAGAAGACGTTATCGAACCCTACCTCATCCAACAAGGCTTCCTGCAACGTACCCCGCGCGGCAGAATGGCCACCGAACGCGCCTACCTGCACTTCGGCTTGAAAATGGAAAAATAAGCGTATTGAAATGAAGAAAGGTCGTCTGAAACCGGATTTGTGGTTTTCAGACGACCTTTTGTTATCGGCGTAGTTGGTGCGGATAGGCTTTAAAGCAGAGCAAGGCAAACAAGCCCGAAATGGTATAGAGATTGAGAAACGATTTGCCAAGCAGTTCAGCACATTAGGCCACAGAAGCCAATTCTTTCCTCATGGCATCAATCACCGCCTTATAGTCCGGCTTGCCAAAGATGGCGGAACCTGCCACAAAAGTATCGGCACCCGCTGCCGCGACGGCGGCGATATTGTCGGTTTTGATGCCGCCGTCTACTTCGATGGCGATGTGCCGCCCGCTTTGCGCTTCGTACCGATCCAACATCGCCCGCACTTGACGGATTTTTTCAAGGGTATGCGGGATGAAGCTTTGTCCGCCGAAACCGGGGTTGACCGACATCAGCAATACCATGTCCAACCTGTCCAATACGTTTTCCAAAACGTAGGCGGGAGTGGCCGGATTCAACACCAATCCTGCCTGACAGCCCGCATCTTTAATCAGGCTGAGGCTGCGGTCGATATGGCGGCTGGCTTCGGGATGAAACGTGATAATCGACGCCCCTGCTTTGGCAAATGCCTGAATCAGATCGTCAACGGGTTCGACCATCAGATGCACATCAATCGGCACGGTGGCATAAGGCTTCAACGCTGCGCAGACCATAGGGCCGAAAGTCAGGTTCGGCACATAATGATTGTCCATCACGTCGAAATGAATCAAATCGGCTCCCGCTTCGATAACTTTCGTTACTTCTTCACCCAAACGGGCAAAATCGGCGGATAAGATACTGGGCGCAATACGGAAATTGTGGTTCATAGAAATCCAGTCGGATGGTGTGGTTTGATAAACGGATAATTTTTCATATTCTACCACCAACGCCTCACGCAACACTAACTATGCATTATTAATATTTAACAAAAGTAAGCATATGCATAAATAATTATAGGTTAAGGATATGTTTTGTCAGAAATAAAATAAAGATATGAAGTTAACAAAAGTTAACTGGAGGGATACTGCCTTTCACACGCTAATCGGGTATATTTGCGCGGTTACGGAAACTAGGAAAACGCTGTGTCTGTCGGATTCAAATCTTATTTACCCCTCTGTGCATTATCGGTTGCGCTGCTGACGGCTGTCGGTCAAGCGCACGCCGGCCCCCAATATATTAAGCTGGACGATTTTCAAGCCAATTGCGACATCCGCTCCCTTAATCTGACGCAAGACCAACACAATGCTTTGCGCCGAATCCGCAATGATTACAAACAGGCATCGGACAAAGCATACCGTAAACTCGTCCGCACAGACCGTAACCGCCGCCAAGTCATTATGAAAATCCTTGCGGCAGATAATTTCGATCAAAACAACGCCCGCGATTATGTCGAAACCCGCTACTTGTCAAGCATGGATTTCGCCGTGGAAGAATTAGAAATCCAACACCGCTTCTACCACCTGCTCAATCCGCGCCAACGCCAGATTTGGCTCTCTTCCTGTCTTCGCTGACATATCGCTTTCCTGATCGGTCCGTACAAAAAGGTCGTCTGAAATCCTGTTTCAGACGACCTTTTAAATGATATGGTGATTTAAAGCGATGCGGCCGAAAGAAATTGAACCGGAAAAAGCTTTCCCTACCCTTATCCTCCCGCAGATTTCAGTACGGCAGACCTATTTCCCCAAAAAACTCAATCCAAAACCCGTTGTTCTGGCAAACGCCCTGCCCAATCGCACGCAAACTGCCAAGCCGAACGCCCAGAGCGGTTGCCGCGCATTTGTGCCCATTGCAATGCCGCCTTGCGTGCCGTTTCATCAAAATCCACGCCGAAGTCGCCCAGCCAATTTTCAACCGCTTGGAGGTAGTCGTTTTGATCGAACGGATAAAAACTTAACCACAAACCGAAACGGTCGGACAGGGAAATTTTTTCCTCAACAGCTTCTTTTTGATGAATTTCGCCGCGTATGCCCGTTGTCCCGATATTTTCATCCATATATTCAGGCATCAGGTGGCGCCGGTTGGACGTCGCGTACACCAACACGTTGCTGCATCTTTGCGACAAACCGCCGTCCAATGCGGTTTTTAGGGCTTTGTAGGTTTCATCACCGGTTTCAAACGACAGGTCATCGCAGAATACGATGAATTTTTCGGGACGGTCTTTCAGCAAAAGAAGCAGCGCGGGCAGGCTGACCAAATCGCTCTTATCAACTTCAATCAGACGCAGCCCTTGTTCGGCATATTCGTGCAACAGGGCTTTGACCAGCGAGGATTTGCCCGTTCCGCGCGAACCGCTCATCAAAACATTATTCGCAGAGCGGCCTGCCAAAAACTGCTCGGTATTGCGTTTGAGTTTTTCGGTTTGCGTCCCGACGGCAGCCAGACGGTCAAGCGGGAATGTATGCGGGTTTGGCAGGCTCTCCAAAATCCCTTTTTTACCGACGCTGTGCCAACGGTAAGCCAAAGCGTTCCAGTCGGTTTTGTCGGGTTTTTCGGGCAGTACCAAATCAAGACGGTCCAAAACGGAATAGGCTTTTTGCAAAAAGGCGGCGAGTTTCATATGTGCTCCTATTGTCCTGATATAACAGGATTTTGCTGCGCCATCACGCGCATTACGGTATCGACAACGGCTTGGGTTTGCGGGTCGATTTCGATATTGATGACGTCGCCCTCTTTCCGGCTGCCAAACAAAGTGCGCGTTAGAGTTTCCAGAATCAGGTGGACATTGAATTCCATATCGGTAACTTCGCCTATGGTCAGGCTGCAACCGTCCAAGCCGACAAAGCCTTTGCTCAAAATATAGGGTTTGAGTTCAGTCGGCAGTGCAAACCATACCGTACGGTTAAACTCGCTTCGCTCTATCCGCGTAATCTGCGTAGTCGTCATGATATGCCCGCTCATGACGTGTCCGCCGATTTCATCGCCGAAACGGGCGGCACGTTCGAGATTGACGGCATCTCCCGTTTTCAGACGACCTAAATTGGTCTTTTCCAAGGTTTCTTTCATCAAATCAAAGCTGACCGTATCGCCGTCGATTTGGGTAATGGTCAGGCAGCAGCCGTTGTTGGCGACGGATGCGCCGATTTGCAGATGCTCGGTCATCCCATCGGGCAGCTTGACGACATGGGTACGGAAATCGGTGGACGGTTCGCGGATGGCGATGATCTCACCGACACCTTGGACGATACCTGTAAACATGGGAGATTCTCCAATCGGTTTATTTGATGCGTTTGAAAACCAAATCCCAAACGCCGTGCCCCAAACGTTTGCCGCGGGCTTCAAATTTCGTTTCGGGACGGTAGTCGGGCGTAGGCGCGTAATCGGCGGCGGTATTTTGCAAATTGTCAAAACCGCTCAACACTTCCAGCATCTGCTGCGCGTATTCTTCCCAGTCGGTCGCCAAATGGATATAACCACCGACTTTCAGCTTGGGCAGCAGTTTCTGCACAAACGGCGTTTGCACCAAGCGGCGTTTGTTATGGCGTTTTTTGTGCCAAGGGTCGGGAAAGAAAATGTGGATGCCGTCGAGCACGTCGTCTGAAAGCATATTTTCCACCACTTCGACCGCATCGTGCCGCATCACGCGGATATTGCCGATGTGTTCTTCTTCAATCAATTTCAAAATGTTGCCGACGCCGGGACCATGTACATCAATCGCCAAAAAGTCGGTATCAGGCAGGCGCTTGGCGATTTCAACAGTCGCCACGCCCATGCCGAAACCGATTTCCAACACCTTGGGACGGTCGCTGCCGAAACGCTGATTCAAGTCCAACACGAAATCTTGATAATCGATGCCGAACTGCGGCCACATCGTATCAATAGCACGCTGCTGCGCCGCAGTCATATGCCCTTGACGCAACACAAAGCTGCGGATGGAGCGTTTGTGCGCTTCAGGAATGGTGGAATCTGGAGTTATTTCGTTCATAAATTATTTCTTGTATCTGATAAAACTAGGGAAAGGTCGTCTGAAAATTCTTCAATATGGTTTCAGACGACCTCCGAATACATGGGGTCAACCGTTAAACGGTTTGTTTTTATTGTTGATGGATAAGCATGAAACAAGCCGCGGACAGTATCAATCCTGCCGAATTTGTTTGCTTGCTGTTTTAAAGCATGACTAAATGGCTCACTTGGAGCTTAGGCACGCATTCTTGTTCATCCACTATAATCCACTATTCTGTTTGACGAAAAGGTCGTCTGAAAGATTCAGACGACCTTTGACTGATAAATGCAATATCAGCAGTTTAATTCAACTGACTGAATACACTTATTTTTTCTTTTGAGCCGGCAGGTCGGTACAAGTACCCAGCGCCACTTCGGCAGCCATACCGATAGATTCGCCCAAGGTCGGGTGCGGATGGATGGTTTTGCCGATGTCTTCAGCGTCGCAGCCCATTTCGATGGCCAGACAGATTTCGCCAATCATATCGCCGCCGTTCGGACCGACGATACCGCCGCCGATGATACGGCCGGTTTCGGCATCAAAAATCAGCTTGGTGAAGCCGTTATCGCAACCGTTGGCAATCGCACGGCCGGAAGCCGCCCACGGGAAGTTGGCTTTGGTGATTTTGCGGCCGGATGCTTTGGCAGACAATTCGGTTTCGCCAACCCATGCCACTTCGGGAGCAGTGTAAGCCACGCCCGGAATCACGCGTGCGTCGAAGTAAGCTTTGTGTCCGGCGCAGTTTTCAGCGGCAACGTGGCCTTCGTGAACGGCTTTGTGCGCCAGCATAGGCTGACCGACGATGTCGCCGATGGCGTAGATGTGTGGCACATTAGTACGCATTTGTTTGTCGACTTCAATGAAGCCGCGGTCGGTTACGGCAACACCTGCTTTTTCGGCGCTGATAAGTTTGCCGTTAGGCGCACGGCCGGCGGCAACCAATACGGCATCGTAGCGTTGCGGCTCTTTCGGCGCGTTCGCACCTTCAAAGGTAACGTAGATGCCATCTTCTTTCGGCTCGACTGCAACGGTTTTGGTGTTAATCATGATGTTGTCAAAACGGTATTCGTTTTGTTTTTGCCATACCTTCACCAAATCACGGTCGGCCCCTTGCATCAGGCCGTCCATCATTTCAACAACGTCGAGGCGTGAACCCAGCGTGCTGTAAACCGTACCCATTTCGAGACCGATAATACCGCCGCCGATAATCAGCAGCTTGCCCGGTACTTCTTTCAGAGCCAGAGCGCCGCTGGAATCGATGATGCGCGGATCTTCAGGGATAAACGGCAACTTGGTTACGCGGCTGCCCGCTGCGATGATACAGTTTTTGAACGCAACGATTTTTTTCTCGCCGGTAGGCGTAGCCTGCTCGTACACGTCGCCGGTAGTCAGCGACACTTCCAAGTGGTGCGGATCTAAGAATTGACCGTCGCCTTGGATAACGTCCACTTTGCGACCTTTAGCCATGCCTGCCAAACCGGTAGTCAGGCGGGAAACCACGCCATCTTTGTAGCCGCGCAACATGTCGATGTCGAGTTCAGGCTCGGGGTATTTGATGCCGTTGGCAGCCAAGTGGCGCACTTCGTCGATAACGGCAGCGTTGTGCAACAAGGCTTTGGAAGGGATACAGCCGACGTTCAAGCAAACGCCGCCCAAGGTTTTGTAACGCTCAACGATGGCAACTTTCAGACCTTCATCGGCTGCGGCAAATGCAGCGGAGTAACCGCCAGGACCGCCACCCAATACGACCACGTCGTACTCAGCATCGGCAGAACCGCCGAATTGCGCCGCTTGCGGTGCAGGAGCGGTAGCTTTAGGGGCTTCTTGCGCAGGTGCAGCAGCAGGTGCTTCGGCTTTAGGAGCGGCAGCCACGCCTTCGGCTTCAACGACTACAATCAAGCCGCCTTCGGAGATTTTGTCGCCGACTTTGACTTTGACTTCTTTGACCACGCCCGCAACTTCGGCAGGTACGTCCATCGTCGCTTTGTCGGTTTCCAAGGTAATCAGGGTATCGTCAACGGCGATGGTGTCGCCTACGTTCACTTCAACCGCGATAATATCTACATTTTCGTGTCCGCCAATGTCGGGCACTTTCAATTCAACTAAGCTCATGTCTAATCTTTCTGAATGATATTCGGACTTCTGTTTTCAGACGACCTGTCGGGTTGTTTGCCGAAGATCGTCTGAAATACGCTCGGATTACAGGGTAATGCGGCGGAAGTCTTTCAACAGGTTCGCCAGGAATACGGTAAAGCGCATACCGGCAGCACCGTCGATGACGCGGTGGTCGAAGGACAGGCTCAACGGACACATCAGGCGTGGAGCGAACTCTTTGCCGTTCCAAACCGGTTTGATTTGGGATTTGCACACGCCCAGAATAGCGACTTCAGGTGCATTCACAATCGGAGTGAAGCCTGTACCGCCGATGCCGCCCAAGCTGGAAATGGTAAAGCAGGCACCTTGCATTTCTTGCGGTTTGAGCTTGCCTTCGCGGGCTTTTTTAGACAATTCGGTCAGCTCTTGACTAATTTCTTTCAGACCTTTTTGATCCACGTCTTTGATGACGGGAACAACCAAGCCGTTCGGCGTATCGGCTGCAAAACCGATGTTGAAGTAGTTTTTCAGAACCAGATTGTCGCCGTCCAAAGAAGCGTTGAATTCTGGGAAGGCTTTCAGCGCGGAAACGGAGGCTTTGATGATGAACGCCAACGGGGACAGTTTCACGCCTTCGCGTTCCCATTCTTTGTTCAACTGTTTGCGGAATTCTTCCAATTCGGTCATGTCCGCTTCTTCGTGAACGGTAACGTGCGGGATGACTACCCAGTTGCGAGACAGGTTTTGACCGGAAATTTTCTTAATGCGGGACAATTCTTTAACTTCGACATTGCCGAATTTGGAGAAGTCCACTTTAGGCCACGGCAGCAAGTCCAGACCGCCGCCCAAAGATGCGCCGGCAGCAGCAGGTTTCGCCGCACCGCCTTGCATCACGGATTTCACAAAGGCTTTAATGTCGTCGCCCATGATACGGCCTTTCAAGCCGGTACCTTTGACTTGACCCAAATCTACGCCCAATTCGCGCGCCAGTTTGCGTGCGGAAGGACCCGCGTGTGCTTTGGCAAAAGCAGCTTCGTCGATTTTGGCAGCGGCAGGTGCAGGAGCGGCAACAGGAGCCGGAGCGGCCGCAGGCGCAGCAGCCGGAGCAGGTGCTGCTGCCGGGGCTGCGGCTTGAGCAGGCGCGGGAGCGGGAGCGGCGGCAGAACCGGCGGTTTCCACTTCGATAATGGCAGTACCTTCGGATACTTTGTCGCCGACTTTCAGGAATACGGCTTTAACGACACCGGCGGCAGTACAAGGTACGTCCATAGTCGCTTTGTCGGTTTCCAAAGTAATCAGCGTGTCGTCTTCGGCAACGGTGTCGCCAACTTTGACTTCAACGGCGATTACATCTACATCAGTATGACCGCCAATGTCTGGAACGGCTACTTTAACGGTTGCACCGCCTGCGGGAGCGGCAGCGGGTACAGCGGCAGGTGCAGGTTGTGCCTCAGCGGCAGGAGCCGGAGCGGCTTCAGCAGCGGCAGCACCGGTTTCAACGGTCAGAATTACGCCGCCTTCGGAGATTTTGTCGCCGACTTTGACTTTCACTTCTTTCACAACGCCTGCTGCATCGGCAGGTACGTCCATAGTGGCTTTGTCGGTTTCCAGTGTAATCAGGGTGTCGTCAACGGCGATGGTGTCGCCCGCTTTGACTTCTACGGCGATGATATCGACGTTTTCATGACCGCCAATATCGGGTACTTTGATTTCTACGATACTCATTTGAGTTCCTTTGATGATTTCGGTTTGAGGTCGTCTGAAAAACAGTTTCAGACGACATCACTTATGTTTTCCGGCACGGATAACCATTTCCAAGACAGCTTTTCTGCGCTTCGAACCTTTTGCACGACTTGCGCCCGCTGCCCGGTAATTCAAGGTTTGTCCGTTATACAAACCGTCAACGTATTCTTGATTCAGACGACCTCACAAGCAAATTGACTTTGAGGTCGTCTGAAAACAGGATTAGCGTTTCCAGCTTGGCGCCACGTCGGCATTGATGCCGTATTTTTCGATGGCTTGTTGAACGGTTTCTTTGCTGACTTTGCCTTGTTCTGCCAATGCGCTCAATGCTGCCACGGCAACGTTGTAGCGGTCCACTTCGAAGAAGCGGCGCAGGTTGGCACGGCTGTCGGAACGGCCGAAACCATCGGTACCCAAGACATGGTAGTCGTTCGGGATGTACGCGCGGATACGGTCGGCATAGCTGCGGATATAGTCGGTAGCGGCGATAACCGGACCGTCATGACCTTGCAGTTGTGAGGTAACGAAAGGTACTTTTTCAGCTTCCAACGGATGCAGGCGGTTGAAACGTTCTACTTCGATGGCATCGCGGTGCAGCAAGTTGAAGGACGGGCAAGACCAAATGTCTGCTTCTACGCCGAAGTCGGCTTTCAGCAATTCGGCACCGGCAATCACTTCTTGCAGGATGGTACCGGAACCCATCAATTGAACTTTCTTGTCGCCTTTACCGCCGGCTTTCAGCAAGTACATACCTTTCAGGATGTCTTGTTCCACGCCTTCGGGCATATCCGGGTGAGTGTAGTTCTCGTTCATCAAGGTGATGTAGTAGAACACGTCTTCATGGTTGACGTACATACGGCGCAGGCCATCATGTACGATAACGGCCACTTCGTATTGGAAGGTCGGATCGTATGTTACGCAGTTCGGGATCAAATCGGCTTGAATATGGCTGTGGCCGTCTTCGTGCTGCAGGCCTTCACCGTTCAAGGTCGTACGACCGGCAGTACCGCCCAACAGGAAGCCGCGCGCGTGCATATCGCCGGCAGCCCATGCCAAGTCGCCGACACGTTGGAAACCGAACATAGAGTAGTAAATGTAGAACGGAATCATCGCGAAGTCGCTGTTGGCATAGCTGGTTGCTGCAGCAATCCAGTCAGCCATCGCGCCTGGCTCGTTAATACCTTCCTGCAGGATTTGACCGTCAACGGATTCTTTATAGAACATCAGTTGGTCTTTGTCTTGCGGGGTGTATTGTTGGCCTTTCGGATTCCAAATACCGTATTGGCGGAACATGCCTTCCATACCGAAGGTACGGCTTTCGTCAGGAACGATAGGTACGACGCGTTTGCCGATTTTTTTGTCTTTCAGCAAAGTAGACAGAATGCGGACAAATGCCATAGTGGTCGAGAATTCACGGTCGCCGCTGGATTTCAGTTGAGTCTCAAATGCTGACAACTCAGGCATTTCCAGAACTTCTTGGGTAGGCTTGCGTTGAGGCAGGTAGCCGCCCAAAGCTTCGCGGCGTGCGTGCAGGTATTTGTACTCTTCACTGTCGGGAGCGAAAGTCAGGTAAGGCAGATCGCCGCTGTCGATTTGCTCGTCGGTAACCGGAATGTCAAAGCGGTCGCGGAATTGTTTCAGAGACGCTTTGTCCATTTTTTTGGCTTGGTGGGCAACGTTTTGACCTTCACCGGATGCACCCATACCATAACCTTTAATGGTTTTCGCCAAAATTACGGTAGGTTTGCCGTCTGCATGGTTAGCTGCGCGGTCATAAGCGTTGTACACTTTTTGAGGGTCGTGACCGCCGCGGTTCAATGCCCAAATTTCGTCATCGGTCATATCGGCAACCAATGCTTTCAATTCAGGGGTATTGAAGAAGTGTTCGCGGACGTACGCGCCGTCTTTGGATTTGTAAGTTTGGTAGTCGCCGTCCAAACATTCTTCCATGCGTTTGCGCAGGATGCCGTCTTTGTCTTTTGCCAAGAGGCGGTCCCAACGGCGGCCCCAAATAACTTTGACAACATTCCAGCCTGCGCCGGCAAAGTTGCCTTCCAATTCTTGGATGATTTTGCCGTTACCGCGGACAGGACCGTCCAAACGTTGCAGGTTACAGTTGATGACGAAAATCAGGTTGTCCAAACCTTCGCGTGCTGCCAATGCGATGGCGCCTTGCGATTCAGGTTCATCCATTTCGCCGTCGCCGCAGAAACACCATACTTTACGGCCTTTGGTTTTTGCCAGACCGCGGGATTCCAAGTATTTCAGGAAACGGGCTTGGTAAATCGCCATGATCGGACCCAAACCCATAGATACGGTCGGGAATTGCCAGAAATCAGGCAGCAAGTGCGGATGCGGGTAAGAAGGCAGACCATGTCCGTCTACTTCCTGACGGAAATTGTTCAGTTGGTCTTCAGTCAGACGGCCTTCAACGAAAGCGCGGGCATAGATACCTGGAGAAACGTGGCCTTGGAAGAATACCAAATCACCTTCTTCGCCTTCGCCTTTAGCTTTCCAGAAGTGGTTGAAACCCACTTCGTACATGGTTGCGGCAGATTGGAAAGATGCGATATGACCACCCAGCTCCAAATCTTTTTTACCGGCGCGCAATACGATGGCGGCGGCGTTCCAGCGCACGAATGCACGGATGCGGTGTTCGATGTTTTGATCGCCCGGAATGCCTTTTTCGTCTTCAACCGAAACGGTATTCAAATACGGGGTGGTTGTGCCGTGAGGCATACGGACGCCTTTGTCGCGGCTGTATTTAACCAGATGCTCCAACAAGTATTGTGCGCGTTCGCTGCCTTCGTATTCTAGAACTGAGCTTAACGCGTCCAACCACTCTTGGGTTTCAATCGGGTCAACATCGTGTAATTGGGTGGACATAGTATCTATCCTTATGTTGAGTGTTATTCAATGACAGAGGGTTATACCCCTAATGTTTTCGTTTGCGAAAATTGATATACAAAAACGAAAATTCCAAAAATTAAATCAAACGCAAAACTACAATTACCCTAATATTATCAATTAATTAAAAATAAAATTGAAAATAAAGGGCGCAATGAGTCATTTATTTGAATTTATTCCGCCGCAAATCGTATCAGTAATTGGAATAACTGGCAAATTACAATTTATAATATCGGTTTCATTCTGAACAATGGGCATATGGATTTGATTAAATTCTGCTCGTTTTTAAACAAAAAAGAAAATTTTTAGATTGATTATTTTCCAAAACCAACAAAGGGTCGTATTTTCCATTATCCGCCGAATAGAAATACTTCATCAAATTTGTTAACAGTTAAATAAAATTCAGACGAGCCATTCCGTTAATGCAGCCTCCAAGCGTTTCAGCCCTTCCGCCATATCCTCATCGTTTAACAGCAGGCTGGGGGCGAAACGCACGACGTCGGCTCCGGCAACCAATACCATCAGGCCGTGTTTCAGCGCGGCGGCGGTGATTTCCGAAGCGCGGCCTTGGTATTTGTCTGCAAGCACGCAGCCGATGAGCAGACCCATACCGCGTACTTCTTTAAACGCACCGGTTTTCTCGCCCAACTCCCGCAAGGTCGTCTGAAATTTTTTTCCTTGTTTTTCCACATGTGCCAAAGTTTCGGGCGCATTGATGATGTCGAACGCGCGGCTGCCGACGGCGCACGCCATCGGATTGCCGCCGAAAGTCGAACCGTGCGTCCCCGGCCCGAAGGTCGGAGCGATTTTGTCGGTGGTCAGAATCGCCCCGATGGGAAAGCCACCGCCTAAGGCTTTGGCGGAGCTGATGATGTCGGGCGTAATACCGTAATGCTCGTAGGCAAACAGTTTGCCCGTATGCCCCATACCGGTTTGCACTTCGTCCAAAATCAGCAATGCGCCGTGTTCGTCGCACAAACGGCGCGCAGCTTGCAGATATTCCTGCGTGGCAGGCAGGATGCCGCTTTCGCCTTGAATCGGCTCGATGATTACGGCGCAAGTGTTTTCGTTGATGGCAGCTTCCAATGCGGCAACATCGTTAAACGGAACATGGGTAATGCCTTGCGGCAGCGGCGCATAGTCTTTGCTGTATTTGGGCTGGCCGCCGACTGAGACGGTAAACAACGTACGACCGTGGAAGCTGTTCAGGCAGGAGATGATTTCGGTTTTGTGTTCGCCGAAATGATCTCGACCGTATTTGCGCGCCAGTTTCAGCGCGGCTTCATTGGCTTCCGCGCCGGAATTGCAGAAGAATACTTTGTCGGCAAAGGTATGCTCTACCAGCTTTTGCGCCAACTCCTGCGCGGGCTTGGTGGTGTAGATATTGGAAATGTGCCACAATTTTTGCGACTGCTCCGCCAGCGCGGCAATCAAATCGGGATGGCAATGTCCCAACGCGTTGACCGCGATACCGCCCGACAAGTCGATATATTCACGGCCTTCGGTATCCCAGACGCGGCTGCCGAGGGCGCGTTCGGGAATCATGGGGGCGAATGAAAAATTGGGGGTCAGGTAGTTTTGCATCCGATTTCCTTTGCAGTTTTAAGTCTGATGTATAGTCAATGAAAGGCGTTGCTTCGTACGGTCTCGTCCGACAGGGTATGAGACATTTCCTATCCAGATTGTCTTTGAACCGAATACAACAACGCCGTTGCAGATATAGTGGATTAACTAAATCAGGACAAGGCGACGAAGCCGCAGACAGTACAGATAGTACGGAACCGATTCACTTGGTGCTTCAGCACCTTAGAGAATCGTTCTCTTTGAGCTAAGGCGAGATAACGCCGTACTGGTTTAAAGTTAATCCACTGATATTGAGTCAATTCGTCGATTATGCGCCGATTAAGACAATGTGTCATCCGCAGCCGGACCCAAATATTTAGATCATGCAACCACCATCAACAAAGGTCGTCTGAAAACACAGATTTAATCTGCCAAACGTTTTCAGACGACCTTTTTGCGTAACATTCACGCCAAGCTTTAGCTTTAATAGCTCAGTCAAAGCAAGGACTGAGCATCGCTCTCCCTTTGTTTCAGATTGATTTCTGCCAAACACCTTTCCGCCGCCGTCAAACCAGACTGCACCGCCGCTTCCAACGTAGCCGGATAGCGCGGGTGCAGGTAGTCGCCTGCCGGATAGATGCGCCGCTGGTGCAACCAAGCAAAGTCGGGAGTGGCGGAATCAGGCGTGCAGGCTGTGGTCGCGCGTTTTTCGGTGATGACGCGGACAGCTTCGGGTTCGTCTAAATAAGGGCAGATGCGTTTTACATCGGCATGGACTTTCTCTGCCCACTCTTGGCTTTTAAACGCGCCGACATGGTCGGAAACGCTGATGACGGCAGCGACTTCGTTTGCCGGCAAACCGAGTGCGCCGCGATACACCAGCCATTGCGCCGTACCGTCGGCAAGTCCGGTCAGCGGCGCGGGCAGATGGACGGGAACGGCATAGCGAAGATAGACGGTAGTAATTGAGTGATAACGGAGATTTTGATAGGTCGTCTGAATATAGTCGGGAGTATCTTCAGGGAAAAGATGGACGGCATGATACGGTGCAACCGCAACAATAACGGCATCAAAAACCTCGTCATTCACAACGACACGTCCGTCAGGAAGGTTTTTCAGACGACCTACGCGGGTTTCAAGACGGATGTCCGCACCGCATTGCTTGAGTTTTGCCACCGCAGGTTCGGCGATGATTGCGCCTAAATCGCGCTTGGGCAAAAGGTAGTCGCTGCCGGATTTATCCGCCCATACGCCGTCGGACAAAACATTGCACAACACCCGCAAACTTGCATGTTCCAAAGGCGTATTGAGTGCGCCCCACACCAGCGGCTGCCAAAACTCTGTAACCAGCCTGCGCGGGACATTGCGCTGCCGCAGCCATTGGGCAACGGCCAAATCAGCGCGCTTGCCGCGTGCGTAATGCTGCAACGCAGCCATATCGGATAACAGCCTGATTTTCAGCGAGAACGAAACGTTTTTAGCACGCAATATGCCGGTCAAAATATGCAGCGGCGAAGGAAGATTCGTACTTTGAAACTGCAAACCCTCATACATATGCCATTGCAGCGGCAAACGGCAAAAAGCGGCTTCAGGGACGGCACCGATGTGCTCCATCAGCGTCAACACACCATGATAAGCGCCGAGCAAGATATGCTGCCCATTGTCCAAAAAACTGAATCCGTCAGAGTTTCCAGCCAAAGTACGCGCCCGTCCGCCCGCCTGCCGACCGGCTTCAAACACAGTAACATCGACACGGCGCGCCAACGACACTGCGGCAGACAAACCTGCCCAGCCTGCACCGACGACGGCAATTTTCGGGCGAAGATGCGGAGTGTTCATGGCTTAAATCCAAATAACCAGGTTTTCAGGGCAATACGCTTTTTACGCGGCGAAGGAATGGCAATTTTATAAGTCAAAACGTTTTGCGCGCCGTCGCGGTCGATTTCGTTCAACAGCGCGTAATAAATCGCCGCCATCACCAAACCGACTTTTTGGGATTTTTTATCTGCGGCGGGCAATAGCGACATCGCCTCACGATAAGTCTCGCGGGCGCGTGAAACTTGAAAGCACATCAGTTCGGCAAAATTATCCGTCGGCTTACATTGCATAATCACGCTTGCAGGCACGTCAAACCGCTGCATTTCCTCCATCGGCAGGTAAATCCGACCGTTTCTCGCATCTTCGCCAACATCACGGATAATGTTTGTTAGTTGCAGCGCAAGGCCCATCTTATCGGCGTATTCCAGCGTTCGGTCGTCTGAAAAACCCAAAATCCGCGCAATCAGGCAGCCGACGACGCCCGCGACGCGGTGGCAATACAGTTTCAACTCTTCAAAACTGCCGTAACGTGCCTGAACCAAATCCATCTGCATTCCGTCGATTAAGGCTTCCAGTTCATATTTCGGCAGCTTGAAGGTTTCCTTTATCTGCCGCAAAGCCTGATTGACCGGATGCTCCGGCATCACGCCGCCGAATACCTTGTCCAAATCGCCGCGCCACCAGTTCAGCGTTGCCTGCGCCACATTCGGATCGGAACAGTCATCGACCACATCGTCCAATTCGCGGCAAAAAGCATACAAAACCGTTATCGCATCCCGCTTTTCCTGCGGCAGGAAACGGAAGCCCGACAAAAAACTAGAGCGGCTTTCTTCTGCCTTCTGACGGCAATAATCAAGTCCTTGCACGGCGTGTCCTAAAAATATGGTTATGAAGGACGATTTTATCGGGATTTGGGGAATTGTGGCAATTTCAGACGACCTTTCATCCCTATATTGTTCAAATCATCCATATTTGATTTACTTCATTTTTAAGACAAGTTAATATAGACAATCGACTCTCCTAATACCAATTATATTTTATAGTCATGAACATTACGTCTAAAACACTTATCCTAACCATCCTGCTTTCCATCTCAGGAATGCAGGCTTATGCGGCAAAACCACATTACACCCCGCGTCACAATATCTCTCAAAACAGTGAAAACCAAGCCTTCCGATTGATTCAAGAAATGGCGAAACAGGGGGACACCCGCTCTCAACTTGACTTAGGCACTATGTACGCAAAAGGCATAGGCACGACGCAGGATTACGAGCAGGCTAAATACTGGTTTGAGAAAGCAGCGCACAACGACAACGCCGAAGCGCAATTCAATCTTGGAATCATTTATTACGAAGGTCAAGGAACAGCACAAGACTATCGCCAGGCCAAATTTTGGTGGGAAAAGGCAGCCGAACAGGGCAATGCAGAAGCAGCGTTTAATTTAGGCATCATTCACTATGCCGGCATAGGTGTTCCACAAGACTATATACAGGCAAAAACTTGGTTTCACAAAGCAGCAAACCAAGGGGAAGACAGTGCGCAATTTTACTTGGGTTTGATGTATTACTCAGGTGAAGGCGTAGGCCAAGATTATAAACTTGCCAAGTCATGGTTTGAAAAAGCCGCCAAGAAAGGCAACGCCAAAGCGCAATATAATTTAGGCATCATGTATGCAGAGGGACAAGGCGTTACCCAAAATTATCCCAAGGCAAAATATTGGTACAAAAAAGCGGCAGAACAAGGCAATGCCAACGCCCAAAACAACTTAGGCGTTTTATATGAAAACGGACAAGGGGTAACCCAAAACTTTACCCAGGCAAAATCTTGGTTTGAAAAAGCCGCCGCCCAAGGCAATACGCTCGCGCAACATGCTTTGGAATACATTGTGCAGCAAAATCAAAACTGAACCCTGGATTTTTCCCAATACACTATCTATTATCAATGGGTGAACCCTGTTCAATGCCCAGCGGGCAACTTTGCAAAGAAAGCTAAAAACAATAAGGCATACGGTTATAGTTATAACTGTATGCCTTATTTGCTGTTTCAATCCAATTTCAATTGCAATATTTATTGATATCGCTTTGATAATGTTTAATCAAATCATCACGATTTGCAGTGCGCGCACTTTCCGCAAACTGACGGTTTACGCGGGCAATCCGACAGTTGTCTTCTTTATTTTTGCGGTTTTCTTCTTCAACCTTCTTATTCTGCTCCTCAACCTGCTTATTCTGCGCCAAAATCTTCTCGTTCAGCTTAGCCTGCTGCTCTGACAGCGTCCCTTCTTGGGCATTTTCCGGTTTGGCAACTGCAGGCGTCACGTTACGGGTTCGAATATTCACAATATTCGAACGTTCCGGCTGCAAACGATTAGGCGTATCGGAGTAGCTGGTGCTGCCACTGCCGCTTTTCCATGTATAAACATTATTTCCGGCCATTGCTCCGGCAGCATACAAAACGCCAAGCAAAAATAAGGATAAAGATGATTTGTTCATTTTGTTTTCATCGTAAACGTGTTTTCAGACGACCCTATTCTACTTGATTTTTAAAAATATGTCATATTAATTCAAAAATATGCGTCGTAATGGTGTCGTAAAAAAATAATCTCAAATTGCAAACAATCCGCTGTCAACAAATCTTAGCGGGTGTTATAATGCCGTGCATCTTGCACAAACTGAAAGACTGAGCATCATGCGTATCGTAGAAAAAGCCTATACTTTCGACGATGTTTTGTTGGTTCCTGCACATTCAACCGTGCTGCCACGAGACGTTAAACTTCAAACCAAGCTCACCCGCGAAATCACGCTCAACCTCCCCTTACTTTCCGCCGCGATGGACACCGTTACCGAAGCACGCCTCGCCATTTCCATGGCGCAAGAAGGCGGTATCGGCATTATCCATAAAAACATGACGCCCGAAATGCAGGCGCGTGCCGTTTCCAAAGTGAAACGCCATGAGAGCGGCGTGGTGAAAGACCCGGTAACGGTTGCCCCGACGACACTCATCCGCGAAGTATTGGAAATGCGCGCGCAACGCAAACGCAAAATGTCCGGCCTGCCCGTCGTTGAAAACGGCAAAGTGGTCGGCATCGTTACCAACCGCGACCTGCGTTTTGAAAACCGTCTCGACCTGCCCGTTTCCGCCATCATGACCCCGCGCGAACGCTTGGTTACCGTCCCCGAAGGCACAAGTATCGACGAAGCGCGTGAACTGATGCACGAACATAAAGTCGAGCGCGTTTTGGTCTTGAACGAAAAAGACGAGCTTAAAGGCTTGATTACCGTAAAAGATATTTTGAAAACCACCGAGTTTCCAAATGCCAACAAAGACTCCGAAGGCCGTTTGCGCGTAGGCGCGGCAGTCGGCACAGGCGGCGACACTGAAGAGCGCGTAAAAGCCTTAGTCGGAGCAGGGGTCGACGTCATTGTCGTCGATACTGCACACGGCCATAGCCAAGGCGTTATCGAACGCGTGAAATGGGTGAAAGAAACCTATCCGCACATCCAAGTCATCGGCGGCAATATCGCAACCGCCAAAGCCGCTTTGGATTTGGTCGCAGCAGGTGCAGATGCCGTCAAAGTCGGTATCGGTCCGGGTTCGATTTGTACTACCCGTATCGTTGCAGGCGTAGGCGTGCCGCAACTGACCGCCATTCACAATGTTGCCGAAGCCCTCAAAGGCACAGGCGTTCCACTGATTGCCGACGGCGGCATCCGCTTCTCCGGTGACATCGCCAAAGCCTTGGCAGCGGGCGCATACAGCGTCATGCTAGGCGGGATGTTTGCCGGTACGGAAGAAGCACCGGGCGAAATCGAACTCTACCAAGGCCGCTCGTACAAATCCTACCGCGGCATGGGTTCCTTGGGTGCGATGAGCCAAGGTTCCGCCGACCGCTACTTCCAAGATAAAACCGACAGCACCGACAAATACGTCCCCGAAGGTATCGAAGGCCGCGTTCCCTACAAAGGTCCGATTGTGAACATTATTCACCAACTGACCGGCGGTCTGCGTTCCAGCATGGGCTATTTGGGCTGCGCCAATATCGCAGAAATGCACGAGAAAGCGGAATTTGTAGAAATTACCTCCGCCGGCATGAGCGAATCCCACGTTCACGATGTTCAAATTACCAAAGAAGCACCAAACTATCACCGCTAAGGTAAAGTGAAAAAAGGTCGTCTGAAAAGCTTTTCAGACGACCTTACTTACAAAAAAATTACAAATCGTTATTCCACTTCAACTGGCTTGCCTTGCTTATCAATATAAAAGAATTCATCTTCACTAAAATCTTCGTCTTTAAACATATTCTTCATATTGACAAGTGCCACACCATTTTGGAAATCATTGAAAGTACCAAATTTGAACGGGATAACCACCTTACCGGTTTTATCTAAATAGCCGAATTTGCCGTTTAATTCCGCACCAATCAAACCCTCACTCAATGAACCTAAATATTCATATTTAAAGGGGATAACTACCTTTCCCTTTTTATCGATATAACCGTATTTATCATTTTGTGAAACCCTTGCCATACCATCTTCAAAATTAGAAGCGCTTTTATATCGCGCAGGAATTACCCACTGATTTCTTTTATCGATATAACCCCATTTATCAAGAATCTGAACAGCGGCTACACCTTCATTAAAATAAAAAGCCTCTTCATATTTTGGTGGAATAACCATCTCGCCTTTTGTATTGATATAGCCATATTTATTTGTATCAGCAGTGACAACTGCAGCCAGTCCTTCACTGAATGAATCGGCTTTAACATATTGAAACGGAATGACAACTTTGCCATTTTTGTCAATAAAGCCCCATCTGCCTTTTTGTTTGACAGGAGCAATACCTTGTTCAAAATCACCAGGCAGGTCTTGAAATTTTAAAGGAATAACTTCTTTACCACTGGCATTGATATAACCGCATAAAATCTGATCTGATTTTCCTACTATTTTACAAACTGCTGCCAATCCTTCAGAAAAATCGCGGGCAACGTAATATTTGAGCGGAACAATAACTTTCCCTTGTCGATTGACAAAACCATACAAAAAAGGAATCTTCTCGTTACCCGGCTTAGTAACCATAGACAAGCCTTCTTCATTCAGACAATAAACCGTGTCATAACCTTCTCTGCCGGATAATTTTGGTTTTTCGCAGGTATCAGCCAGTGCAATAGGCATATACATTGATGCGATAAATGCACCTAAGAATATTTTCTTCATACATTAACCTTGTTGAAAATGATGCGCGAATTTTATAAAAATTCATAAGGCATGTCCATATTCAAAACCGGCAAGATTACTGAAAATATTTTCAGACGACCTCTTATTCACAATATAGTGGATTAAATTTAAATCAGGACAAGGCGACGAAGCCGCAGACAGTA
>CAUOMQ010000027.1:0-22773 GCA_963456805.1 uncultured Neisseria sp.
TCTTTGAGCTAAGGCGAGGCAACGCCGTACCGGTTTAAAGTTAATCCACTATAACTTATGCCTTCAAAAATGAAGCAGAAATTTGAGTGATATCGCGGATAAGATGAGGAGGCAATTTATTCCAGTTATTTCGACAAATAGGGATAACGGCAGGCAAATACCCTACTTCTATTTCAATTCGCATCAACAAAAAAGGAAGAAACCGAGGTTTCTTCCTTTTGTATTTGAAGCCGAATACTTAACCGCCGAAATCATCCAAGAGGATGTTTTCATCTTCCACGCCCAAGTCTTTGAGCATTTTGATGACGGACTGGTTCATGATCGGCGGGCCGCACATATAGAATTCGCAGTCTTCCGGTGCCTCGTGGTTTTTCAGGTGGTTTTCGTAAACCACGTTGTGGATGAAGCCTGTGTAGCCGTCCCAGTTGTCTTCCGGCAGCGGGTCGGACAGGGCGACGTGCCATGTGAAGTTCGGGAACTCTGCTGCGAGTTGGTCGAAGTCTTCGACATAGAACATTTCGCGTTTGGAACGTGCGCCGTACCAGAAGGTGATTTTGCGTTTGGAGTTCAACCGTTTCAACTGGTCGAAAATGTGGGAGCGCATCGGCGCCATACCTGCACCGCCGCCGATGAATACCATTTCGGCATCGGTGTCTTTGGCGAAGAATTCGCCAAACGGGCCGGAGATGGTTACTTTATCGCCGGGTTTGAGCGACCAGATGTAAGACGACATTTGTCCCGGAGGCGCATCGGGTACGCGCGGAGGCGGCGTGGCGATACGCACGTTCAGCATGATGATGCCTTTTTCTTCAGGATATGAAGCCATGGAGTAGGCGCGCAAAATCGGCTCGTCCACTTTGGAAACGTATTGCCACAGATTGTATTTGTCCCAGTCTTCGTGATATTCCTTAGGAATGTCGAAGTCTTTGTAGGCAACGGTGTGCGGCGGGGCTTCGATTTGAATGTAGCCGCCGGCACGGAAGGGGACTTCTTCGCCTTCGGGAATGGCAAGCTTGAGTTCTTTAATGAACGTGGCTTTGTTGTCATTGGAGATGACGGTGCATTCCCATTTTTTCACGCCGAACACTTCTTCCGGTACTTCGATGTCCATGTCGGTTTTGACGTTGACTTGGCAGGACAAACGACAGCCTTCGCGTGCTTCGCGTTTGCTGATGTGGGACAACTCGGTCGGCAGAATGTCGCCGCCGCCGCTTTTCACGACAACGCGGCATTGTCCGCACGAACCGCCGCCGCCGCAGGCGGAGGGGACGAAGATGCCTTGGCTGGCAAGCGCGCCCAACAGTTTGCCGCCGGCAGGCATAGTCAGCTCTTTGTCATCATTGACTTTGATGGTGATGTCGCCTTCGCTCACCAACTTGGATTTGGCAAACAGAATCATCAGTGCCAAAGCCAAGACGATGACGGTGAACATCACGATACCTAAAATAATTTCCATGCCGAATCCTTTCTTATAACTGGATGCCGGAGAACGACATAAACGCCATCGCCATCAGGCCGGCGGAGATGAAGGTGATGCCCAGTCCTTTGAGGCCTTTGGGAGCGTCCGAATATTTCATTTTTTCGGTAATGCCCGCCAAAGCGACAATTGCCAACATCCAGCCCAAGCCCGCGCCGAAGCCGTACACGACGGATTCGCCGAAGTTGTATTCGCGTTGCGCCATAAACGAAACGGCACCGAAAATCGCGCAGTTTACGGTAATCAGCGGCAGGTAGATACCCAGTGCGTTATAGAGGGCAGGGAAGAATTTGTCCAAGAACATTTCCAGAATCTGCACCAAAGCCGCAATCACGCCGATGAAGGTGATGAATTTCAGGAAGGTCAAATCCACGCCTTCGACAATCGCGCCGTCTTTGAGCAGCGAGTAAACGAGCTGGTTGGCAGGGACGGACAGGCCGAGTACGAAGGTAACGGCAACGCCCAAGCCGAATGCGGTGGATACTTTTTTCGATACCGCCAGAAAAGTACACATGCCCAAGAAGAAGGACAGCGCCATGTTTTCAATGAAGACGGATTTCACAAAAAGGCTTAAATAATGTTCCATGTCTTATTCCTCCGCCTGTTCGGGTTTCCATGTGCGCAAACCCCAAATCAAAAAGCCGATGATGAAGAACGCGCTCGGTGCCAGCAGGAAGAGGCCGTTGGTTTGATACCAGCCGCCGTCCTGTACGGTTTGGAAAATGGTGTACCCAAAGAGTTTGCCCGAACCGATCAATTCACGGATGCTGGCGATGATAATCAGCAACATACCGTAACCCGCGCCCTGACCGATACCGTCCACCAGGCTTTCCAGCGGCGGCTCTTTCATGGCGAAGGCTTCGGCACGACCCATCACGATACAGTTGGTAATAATCAGACCAACAAATACGGAGAGCTGTTTGGACAATTCGTAGGCATAGGCCTGCAATAATTGGTCAACCAGCGTAACCAGCGACGCGACAATCGCCATCTGCACGATAATGCGGATGCTGTTTGGAATGTAATTGCGCACCAATGAGATGAAGAAGCTGGAAAAACCGGTTACCAAACTGACGGAAATACCCATCACGATGGCCGTCTGAAGTTTGGTGGTAACCGCCAGCGCCGAACAAATCCCCAAGACCTGCAAGGCAATCGGGTTGTTGTCGATAAAGGGTGAAAACATTAAATGTTTCAAGCGTTTCATATCAGCCATTATTGTGCTCCTGCTGATTTCAATTTGTTCAGGTAGGGGATATAGCCGTTTTCGCCGAACCAGTAGGCAAACGAACCTTGCACGCCTTTGGAAGTCAGCGATGCGCCGGAAAGGGCATCTACGCCATGCTCTTTGTCCGAGCTTCCGCCTTTGGAAACATGCAGGGCGAGCTTGCCTTGTTCGTCAAAGAGTTTTTTGCCGACGAATTTTTGTTGCCACAACGGATTGCCGATTTCGCCGCCCAAGCCCGGAGTTTCACCTTGGTCGTAGTAGGTAATGCCGTTGATGGTATTGCCGTCAGGTTGGATGGCGACAAAACCGTACATCACTGACCACAAACCGTTTCCGTGCATAGGCAGGATGATTTGGCTGACTTTGCCGTCATCGCCTTTTACCAAATAAACTTCGGTGTATTTGGCGCGGCTCTTGATGCCTGCCAAATCGTCTTCAGGTTTGATTTGGATGCTTTGCGCGGGGTCTTTGGCGGCAACGCGCGCGCTAAAGTCTTTCGGTGCGTCTTTCACATATTCGCCGGTCGCCAAATCGACCACGCGCTGTTCGATGCGGTCGGCAAAGGTTTTACTGATGTCGGTATTTTTATCGAGCAAACCGGCAACGCTCAGGATATAGCTTTGTTTATCCTGAACCTTTTGCTTTTCCTGCACCGGTTTCAAGCCGACAACCGCGCCCGCCACGATGACCGAGCAAATCAGGCTGACCGCCAACACCACAATCAGCGTGCCGCTGAAGCTGTCTTTATCGAATTTCTTAGCCATTGCTGCGCGCCTTTCTGCGTTTGATGTTCGCTTGTGCGACGAAATAGTCGAAAATCGGGGCAAACAGGTTGGCAAACAGAATCGCCAACATCATGCCTTCGGGGTAAGCCGGATTGACCACGCGGATTAACACGCACATCACGCCGATTAGCGCGCCGTACCACCATTTGCCGACATTGGTAAAGGAAGCGGAAACAGGGTCGGTCGCCATAAACAGCATACCGATGGCGAAGCCACCGACGACCAGATGCCAGTACCAAGGCATGCTGAACATCGGGTTAGTGTCCGAACCGATGACGTTAAACAGCGAAGACATGGCAATCATACCGATCATCACACCGGCAATGATGCGCCAAGAAGCGATGCGGGCAAACACGATAAACGCGCCGCCGATTAAAAGTGCCAAAGTGGATACTTCGCCGATAGAACCGGGCAGGTTGCCGATAAACGCATCCATCCAAGTGATGGATTTACCGGTAACGGCATTTTGCAGGCCGTCTGAACCGTGCGCCGCCCACTGAGCTAACGCAGTTGCGCCGGAATAGCCGTCAACCGCCGTCCAAACGGTGTCGCCGGTAATATTGGCAGGGTAAGCGAAGAATAAGAAGGCACGGCCTGCCAACGCGGGGTTCATAAAGTTTTTACCCGTACCGCCGAATACCTCTTTAGCAACCACCACGCCGAAGGTAATACCCAAGGCAGCCTGCCACAGCGGCAGCGTAGGTGGAACGATTAAGGCAAACAAAATCGAAGTGACGAAGAAACCTTCGTTGATTTCGTGTTTACGCACGGTGGCGAACAAGACTTCCCAGAAACCGCCGACGATAAATACGGTTGCGTAAATCGGCAGGAAGTAAATCGCGCCGAACAGCATTTTGCCCAACACGCCCGCTTCAGACGACATATTAATGCCCAAAGCGTTGGCAAGGGCGTAATGCCAGTCGTTGGCGATGCTTTGTTGCAGCAAATCGGGTGTCAGCGCACCGAATGCCTGTGCGCCGACGTTGTACATACCGTAAAACATGGCGGGGAACAAAGCCAGCCACACCAAAATCATCATGCGTTTGGAGTCGAGCGCGTCGCGGACGTGTGCCGCTTTGCGCGTTACCGCGCCGGATGTGTAGAAAATCGTCGCCGCAGCTTCATAGAGGGCATACCATTTTTCATGTTTGCCGCCCGGCAGGAAGTGCGGTTCGATTTTTTCCAGAAAATGTTTCAAGCCCATAATCAGCCTTCCTTCTCAATGGTTTCCAGCACCTTGCGCAACAGCGGGCCGTATTCATATTTACCCGGGCAGACGAAGCTACACAAAGCGAGGTCTTCTTCGTCCAATTCCAAGCAACCCAAAGCCTGTGCGCTGTCGGTGTCGCCAACGATTAAATCGCGCAAAAGCAAGGTAGGCAGGATGTCCAGCGGCATCACGCGCTCGTAAGTGCCGATGGGAACCATGGCGCGGTCGCCGCCGTTGACGGCTGTCGTGAACTTGAAGAGTTTGTTTTTCAGGAAATGGCCGAGGGTGGTACGCGTAATCGAATATTTGTCCGGCTGCGGCGCAACCCAGCCGAACAGCTCTTTGCTGCGGCCTTCTTCGATAACGGAAATCTGATTGTGGTAGCGTCCCAAATAATCATGCGCACCTTGTGCAATCGCGCCGTTCAATACCGAGCCGGAAATCACGCGGTTGTCCGCGTCAACCAATTCACCGGCGGTAATTTGCGACACCTTCGCACCCAAAACGGTACGCAAGAGGCGCGGTTTGTTGACTTGCGGGCCGCCCAAAGCAACCACGCGCTCGGTATTCAGACGACCTGTTACGAACAAACGTCCGATGGTAATTACGTCTTGATAATTGATGGTCCAAACGGTTTTATTCGCGCCGACAGGCTCGATGAAATGAATGTGCGTGCCGCTCAAACCCGCGGGATGCGGGCCGCCGAATTCGTGTGTTTCAATGTTGGCGGCGTTTTCAGACGGCACGTCCGCACCGGCTGCCTTACACACATGGATTTTGCGTTCGGTCAGACGGCTCAACACCAGCAAACCTCGTCTGAAATCCTCGGCGGATTCTTTGATCACGACCACAGGGTCTGCCGCCAGCGGATTGGTGTCCATCGCATTGACGAAAATGGCGAACGGCTCGGCATCGACGGCGGGGATTTTGCTGAACGGACGGGTACGCAGCGCAGTCCACAAACCGGATTGAATCAGATTGCGGCGCACTTCTTCGCCGCTTAAGTTTGCCAACGCATCGGGCGCGTAACGTTCAAATTCGATTTCGTCATCGCCCTCAACGGCAATCACAACCGACTGAAGCACGCGCTTTTCGCCGCGGTGAATCGCAGCGATTTTGCCGGAAGCCGGCGCAGTAAACACCACGCCCGGATTTTTCTTGTCTTCAAACAGCACTTGGCCTTTTTTGACGGCATCGCCTTCCTTGACTTTCATCGAGGGGCGCATACCGGCATATTCTTCGCCAAGCAACGCGACTTCGGTAATGGCCGGACCGTCGTAAACGGCTTGCTCCGGTCTGCCCGCGATGGGCAGGTCTAGGCCTTTTTTGATTTTAATCATAGATTTGCATTACTTGTGATGAGTTAAACAGAATAAAATGTTCCAACTTTTCAGACGACGTTTGAAATGGCAAAGCATGGGGAAGGTCGTCTGAAAGTAAAGCCTTACTTACGGAAAACAACAATTAAATGAAAACTGTAAAACGTTTGATTTTAGCAGGAACAGTCCGCCTTATGTCAGATTTACGCAGATTTTTTCCAGCTTCCTGCCCCGAATCCCACGCAAAGCAGCCCTCCAATAAAATCACAAGATATTGATACCCAAAATTAATCCCTTCGAAACAAGCGGCAGAATACAAAAGGTCGTCTGAAAACCGAATCACAAGAATCAGGTTTTCAGACGACCTTTTGAAGTTTAGGAATCAGAACAACTGCCAAACGAAGAAGATCAGCGTGTGCAGTATAAACAGCGGAATCAACACCCCCACCGACCACATCATATAACCGAAGAAAGTCGGCATCGGCACGCCGCGCTGCTCGGCAATCGCTTTAACCATGAAGTTCGGCGCATTGCCGATATAAGTGAGCGCGCCCATAAACACCGAACCCATGGATACTGCCAACAGCGAATGGAACAGATGCCCCGTCATCAGCGCCTGAGCATCGCCGCCCGCCATATTGAAGAACACCAGATAAGTCGGCGCATTATCCAAAAATGCGGACAACAAACCGCTCATCCAGAAATACATCGTATTAATCGGATTGCCCGAAGCGTCATGCACCAACGACACCACCGCGCCCAGCGCACCCGCCTCGCCTGCCTTCAAAATCGCTAAAACAGGGGAAATCGTGATGAAAATACCCAAAAACAGTTTGCCCACTTCGGCAATCGGGTCGAAATTGAATTCATTGCCCGCCCTGACCTGTTTGGGCGTAATCAGTAGCGAAACAACGGTCAGCACCAGCAAAATCACATCGCGCACCAAGTTTTGCAACGCATAGTGGCTGCCTAAAATCTCAAACCCCGGATGATCGGGCTTCCACAAGCCGGACAGCAAAACCGCACCGACCACGCCCGCCAGCAACAGGAAATTCCATTTACCGGCAATGCGCAAATCTTCATCGGCCTCCTCTTCCTGACGAATCTGTTCCACATTGGCTTCACGCGCGTGATAACGGCTGTCAATAATATAAAACACCAGCAACAGCACCACCGTACTGATCAATACGGGCATCAACATGTGTTTCACCGTCCACATGAAATCCACGCCCTTCAAGAAACCCAAAAACAGCGGAGGATCGCCCAACGGCGTCAGGCCGCCGCCGATATTTGCCACCAAAAAAATAAAGAATATAACGACATGCACCTTATTCTTGCGGTAATGGTTTGCCTTCAGCAGCGGACGAATCATCAGCATTGCCGCACCGGTCGTCCCCATAAAGGAAGCCATCACCGTCCCCGCCGCCAGCAGCCCGGTATTCAGCGCAGGCGTACCATTGAGCTTACCCCAAACCAAAATTCCGCCCGAAATCGTGTATAAAGCCAAAAGCAGCAGGATAAACGGGATATATTCCTCAACCAGCGCATGGGCAACCGTATGCACACCCGCCCCAAAACCGAACACAACGGCGAACGGAACCAAAAACAGCAGCGTCCAAAACGCTGTAATCTTGCCGAAATGGTGATGCCAGGTATGCGCGAAAAAGAGCGGGCCCAACGCGATAGACAAAAGAATCAACGCGAACGGCGCACCCCAAAACAGACTGAGCGTCGCGCCGTCAAAATCAGCGGCGTGAGACACAGCGGGAAGCAGGATGAGGGATAGAATTGGTAAGCGGCGCATTGTTTTTCCTTGTTTTTTTAGTTTTTCTTATGAACGAAAAGCCTAAACAAACACATCCGCACAATGCCGTGAAATCAAACAAAAACGTCTGCAACCAACCTTGGCATCAAGCGGCGGAGTGTTGCCATATGTAAACCTTGTTTGATTGTAAGTGAAAACCCCGCCCCAAACCAGTCAAAATAACCGACCGCCCTACCTTGTTTCTCAATATTCACTCCCCTATTCCACCATGTCTGCCGAATCAGATTTTCAAAATCCTTTTGAAAATAAAATGCTAGGTCAAAACAATGTAAACTATCAAAATATAACTTTAGATTTATTTTTCCAAACATTTACACTGCGCCCATTGGACAGGAAATTATCGACCGCCGAAATCCGCTTTCCACCCAAGGCAGCAAACCACAGGCAAGACAAGTCTACTGCGGCAGTGCAACCCAAATGATCAATATAAAGCCGGTCGGCAATAGCAGACATATTATCTTTTTCAGACGACCTTGTAAGCGGAATAATTTATGATACAATACGCCCCTACTCTTGAACGGGTCTGTAGCTCAGGGGTTAGAGCAGGGGACTCATAATCCCTTGGTCGTGGGTTCGAACCCCACCGGACCCACCAATCAAATCAATGACTTGCGTAAGCTTGGCATTTTTTTCGGGTCGGCACTGTGTCCAATTTGTGTCTTTACATAGCCCGATTCCGTCCAATACCTCGGCATGGGCTTGAAGATGTTCCGCCGACAAATGTGCGTAACGGCGTACCATCTCAACGCTTTCCCAACCACCCATCTCCTGTAAGGCGGACAACGGCACGCCAGACTGAACCAGCCAACTTGCCCACGTGTGCCGAAGATCGTGCCAGCGGAAATCAGAAATTCCTGCCTTTTCCAAGGCGTTTTTCCAAATCCTCGAGCTGATGCTTTGAACTTTTCGTCCATTGGAATAAGTAAAGACAAATCGGGAATGCTTCCCCATCTGCCTTGATATTACGCCTATGGCCGTATCATTCAGGGCAACACCTATCGCCTTGCCTGATTTGCTTTCGTCAGGATGTATCCATGCGGTTCTTCCCGTCAAATCCACTTGCTGCCATTCCAAATCCAAAACATTGCGCTGGCGCAATCCCGTGGATAAGCTGAATATGACCATTTCGGCCATATAGTCGGGCAAGGAGGCAATCAACCTATTTGCCTCATCTTTCGTCAGCCAGCGGATCCGCCGTTTAGGCTCTCGATAAAGCGTCAGATGGGGAGCCCTTTCCAACCACCCCCATTCCTTGACGGCTTTGTTCAGTATGGCGCGAATCAGCGCAAGATAACGGTTTTTCGTGCTGTCGGAGCAGTTCTTTTTTGCGACGGTATCCATGATGAAATCACGGGTCAAGTGATGCAGGTAAATCCCGCGCAGTTCCGGCAGACCACGCAATCTGCACAAATCGTTCCCGATGCTTTTCTTGCTGCCATTCTCTTCAATCCATTTGACTGCGGCCTCCTCCCACAGCCGTTTCGGTTTTTCGTCAAAATGCTCGTGCTGCCATAACTCGTATGTCAATTTATTGTGCAGCCTTTGCGCTTCCTGTTTGTTTTTAGTACCAGCAGACTGTCTAATTCTGCGGCCGCTTTCTGTCCTAATATCGACGTAGTAAACGCCTTTTCGTAAGTAGATCGGCATTTTGCTTTGCTCCTGTGTTCGAGCGAAGCCTGCACCTGTTCATTTTCTTTTTGCATCAGGAAAACGTCAAGTGCGGCTTGGGTAATACAATAACGGCGGCCAGGTCGGCTGGCCTCAAGCATCCCTTTACGGATGTATTGTCGGATGGTTTCGGCGTGGCATTTGCAGTATTCTGCTGCCTCTTCCACGGTGTAGGTTTTGCTCATTCTGCCTCCCGCATTACTTCGAAAACTTTAAACGGCGCAGTTTCGGTCAACTGTTCCAGTTTTCTGAGGGCCAAATAGCGTTTGATGCGCGGTTCGAGCATCAGATAGTATTCTTCATTGACATAAAAAAGCAGGCACATATCGTTGCCTGCTTCCGTCTGCACCGGTATCAGCCGGTAATGTGGATAATCTTCCTCTGCCGGAATTACAATGGAAGGTATCTTTACCGTACTGACGGGATTTTTTTTTGTCAATCAGCATTGTTGCTTCCTTTTTTCTATTTCGTTTTGGAGTCGGTAAAAACCGCATACTTTTTCGGCTTTTTCAGCAAACGTTTCCCGCCAGCCGTTGGCAGATCTCGAACGACTCAGGGCAATGTTTGCCTCGTAAACGGCATCTTTAAATTCGATGATTAAAACCAACGGCCAACTGCCAATTCCTTCGGGCGGCTTTGCAAGCAGGGTCTTGTAACTTTTCTCATCCACATCAACCTCCTCTCCAAATAACCCATCCCACTATCAGCAACACTGCCAGAGCTGCCGCCATAGTACAGACGACCAGTCGTTCCAGCCTTTTGACCAGCCGTTCGTTGGCTTCTTCCGTATCACGGGCGATACGTTGGGATACCGAACCATAGATTTTTTGTTCTGCCTCGGCAATCTGTCCGTTGGCATACTGCGCCAGCTCTGCCAGCAGTTGCTCTCGGTACTTTTCCAGCTTGGCGGCGGCAGCGGTAATATTGCCTTCACGGACGGAAAGTTCTTCCAAGAAGACCAGCCGTTCTTCCGTTTGCTGCCTCGCAAATGCGTCAAAGGCTTGGCGGAAAGACTGATCCTGCATCATCAACATAACGACGATAGGATCGTCTTCCGTCAGCCGCGTCCCCGAATGCCGGAAGACTTCAGCGACAATTTCGGCGGGCTTATTTTCCATCGTCCGCACCATTCAAAGCGTTTACTGCAACCGGCAGGTTTGCCAGTTTCGCGAAAATATCGCGCTTCACATTCCGCAGACGTTGTTTAGGCATAAAGGTCATTTCTGCCGTGGAATCCACCTCGTCAAAGGTCAGATGCAGCTTAGTCATCTGTTCAATGTCTTTCCCGTAGGTGTCGGGATTGCGTTTTTCCACGCGCACAATACCGACGATGCGGTCTTTGTGTTTTTGGTAAACACCGAACTGTTCGAACGGTTTACCGCCATTCTCCACTGCGCCGTGGAACTCGTTCAGCCAAACTATTACTTCAGCATCGACGTCGTTCAAAATCCGTCCCAAGCTTTCAATGCAGTCTACTTGCGCCTGTCCGCCTTCAATCGGCACATGAAGAATCAGGCGCACACCTGATTCCCGTAGCAGTTCGGCGATGTTGTTTTCAGCGATATACGACATCAGTGGAATAAAAGTGTTGGAACCGGTATCGACAATGCCTATACCGTCTTTTTCCAAGAACTGCTCAACCAGTCCGTCAAAATTACGAATATCAACGTTGTTATCCCGTGTCAGGATGTTGATTACTTGGACGTGCAACGGTTTGTACCGGCTCAACGTACGGTTGCTGGTATCGGTATCGTAGCAGTGTACTTCTACCTGATTAGCAGCCCTTGCCGCCACATATTGCGCGTATGAGGCGCAGCAAAACGTTTTGCCACATCCGCCTTTACTTTGAACTATCAAATTTACTTCTTGCATATTTGTTCCAACCTTTCCTGATTGTCGTTTCGTTATAAAAAAAATACCGTTTTTGCGGCCGTTTGGATTTTTTACACATCAAAACCCGCTTTTCAAACGGACTTTGGTCTGTAAAAAGCCCTGCGGACAGGAGTTGCCCGCAGGGAAAGAGCGTGTCGGACATCAGGAAAGGGCTTGCCCGAACACAGGAGGAAATAACAACCGAGATAATCTAGCGGACATCAACCCAGCGTCCGCCATTTCGTTCTTCGCCGACGTAGCGTACTTTGTCGGCTACCGTCGTCCAGCCGTGATCGAAATAAGCCTTGCAATAACCCGGCTTGTCTGGGCGAATGTAGGTTTTCTTGACCGTTTGGCAGTTGTCCTCGACAACATATTTACGTCCCAAGCTGTATTTGGTCTTATGTTCGCAAACCTTTTCCAGCTTCGTATAGCGCATCATACGGTTCAGCTCCTGCGCGTCGCAGCGACCCGCGCCCTCCGCAATCGCGTCTGTCAAACCCGCCATTTCAGCGGTTTCCGAACTTGCCGGACACATTTTGAGAAAATTTCGCCGCGCTTTCAGCGTATCACCCATCTTTTTATGCCTAATCGAAAAATAACGCTTAATCGACGGCGCACACTCGCTCGGACGGTCGCCCGAAGACAGACACAAAACCGCCTCGCACGCCAAGCGAGCATCACCCGCCAACGCATCGTCGGCAAAAGCCGCAGGAGCAGCCCCCAACATGGCGGCAGCCAGTAAACCCAAATAAGATTTATTCATACACACACCTTTTTAAATACCGTCAATCAGACGGCTATTGAAATTTTGAACGAAAAAAAGGATAATCTGCGTACCCCACGAGATTACCCAATCTCAGAAAAAACCGCTTTCTCAACAAAGCGGTTTTTTCATTGCCATACGACCGTCCGAACTTGGAACTTTCTTCCTTCTTGGACAATGTTCACACATAAATCACCATTACCCTTCATCAGCAGGTCAACCTGCTGTGCAGCGGCTCTCATGCTTTGATATGTCCCGATGACAATCTGTTTGACGGGCTTGCGGAGTTTTTTCATGCTGCTTCCTTTCGCTTTTAGATAAATTGAAGGTCGTCTGAAACGTTTTCAGACGACCTTATACAAAATTGATTACTTATCAATTTCAGTCTTTAAATCCGGTTTAAAGGTTAAATCCATATATTTATATCGATCCGAATGACCAAGATAGGACAAAAAACACTTAACGTCACACTTGTTTTCTAAGGGTAACTGCCCATTCTCGGGTTTTTAATCATCTAATACCCACATACAAACAAGTGCAATATAACTCAAGATAATAAATGGACTTGCTGTAAGAAAAGTTATCAGGTTGGCCGTATATATTAATTTGATTGTCATTGCCGAAAGCAATATACCAACTATTATTACAAGAACCTTCTTATACATAGGAATCTTCTTTATTGATTTGAAATGCAGGGCTTCCACCTGCTCCCCGACGTATTGCCGGTAGTCAGCCTTATCAGGGCATCGCTCAAAACGGCAGGGTGTGATAAATACCTTGCCGCCGATTTTTACCCTCCCGCTACTGCTCACTGATTCACGGGCAAAGTGCTTGTTCACACAACATCACACACGGACGGTATCGGAACCGCTCAGTCTTCCTTTCTCTCGAGCCGCTGAGTTGCCCGCCGCCTATGGTGTAGCTAGGCGGTAGAAAAGGTCGTCTGAAGTACGTTTTCAGACGACCTTGGGAATAGGCGGGCATTTCTCTACCCGTGTTAAGATTGGATTACCACATCTTCTCTTTACACGAAACAAGAAATGCCCATGGAAAAACAGTCAAAAGACTTATTTGAAAATATTACTATCAGTGTTGTTTATGGCTCGCTTTTGATAAAAAGTATGCCTCTATTTATTTTTTTATGCGTGATATTTTCCGCTTGGAAGCTATGGGAAAACCATAGTGAAATCTCATTAAAATTCAAATGGACGTGGAAACTATTTGTTTCTTCAGCACTTGCATTATTTATCGCCAAAATATTTTCGATCCATCATTTCAATCACAAATATGGGATCTATCCCGAATATCTTAACTATTCAATTTCTGTATGGACTATCATCACTGCTATTACGTTTTTAACACTTCCAATTCTGTGGCATATACTCAAACTCATGATAGAGGGTAGAAAAGCCCCGTTATTTAAATCTTTTGAAAAGGGTATCTATGCAATAACACTCTGTATGATGTGGGGGCTTCTTATCAAAGCATATGATAAAGCTGCCGAATATGATCGCTGGCCACTCATGTTGGATGCGTACAGCTATTCCGACTGCAAAACAAGTCAAGGTAGTATTGCCATACGAAAAGATGATACAACCTGTTACCGATTCATACTTAGCTATCCAATCAAAGTAGAGATGCAGGAATATTCATCACCTAAACCATGAGGAGCAACCGTGGCATGAGCCGACATCCAAGGATACCCAAACAATCATTTCCGATATAATCCACACCTGAAAGCCGATGGCTATCGTTGTCAAAACCGATTGCCTATCGTACTCTTTCCAACCTCGGAATATATAGAAAGAATGTAACAACGCCCATGTTAAAATTATAGACAGTCTGATTTTATTGCAGCAGTCCACTTATCATTCATCTCCAAATGTGAACTCAGGTGGTAGAAAAGGTCGTCTGAAGCACGTTTTAGACGACCTTGTTCTCAACCCTCCTGAAAAAATCCTGCAAACCTACCCTCAAATTCCGCTGCCACATCATCAATATCGTCAAAATCGCTATCTTTCCAAAGATCACTATCATTCAGAAACCACTCGAATTTCCACCAATATTTATCCGCGATGCGCGATGCGATGAATGCGTCATCGTGATTCTCACGGTTCAGATGAAAAATTTCCTGTCCTGATCGCACATAAACCGACGATTTGTTTTCAAAATGATCACTGATTTCTGCTGCTTTGATTTGCAGGGCTTTAATTTCATCCTTTGTCATATTTGTCATAACCTCACCTTTGAACTATAATAATAAGCTATATGAAATAATAAACCTTATTATTATTTCGGATATACCCAAACGGAAACCCACTTCTTGCACAAGCGGGCTTGGATTTGGATACATGTTTAAAGACGGGTAGAGCCGTCTGAACATTGGGCAGACGCCCTGTCGGAAACCTCCGACAACAACCCGCTCACGGCGGGGAAAAGAAAAATCAAAATGTATTTTGCAGCTTGTCCGCAGATTATCGCTGCTGCATTGGAGATACGCTCCAATTAAAAATACGTCCAACTTGCCGCCTGTTACCGGACCCTCTCATCGGGCTACCCGGATGCACGGCATTTTTTTTGGGCAGGTTGAATGCTGCCCGCAACCGTTTATCCGATTTACCCAAAGGCTCGCTCGCCTTTTCTACGCTTGTTGTTTCGGACTTTTTAAGCCGAAATAACTCCGAAGGCCGGTTGCTTCGTTCCAAACTGTTAAAGAGCTTCGATACGCAAATATTAGCAAACTAATTGAACCAAGTAAATAGTTTGCTAATATTTTAGTGTAAAATTTTATTAGAATAGTAATTTATCGTTACAAAAAAAGTCGCCTTAAATTATTAAGCGACCTGAAAATAGTTGAATTAGATAGTAATTTATATCATTATTTCATATTATTTATATCTTATAAATTAAAGGAGTTAAGCCCACCACGCCAAATAACTCTACCAAGAATTTCATCTGACTCAATTGCATCCACATCTGAGAAACGTGTTTTGTCCAAATTGTCACAGCGATATATCCATTTCTGGGTTGAATCAAGAATTGTTCTTCGAATGAAGATTAAACCAGAACTTCGTTTTATAACGAACACCCCATTTTCATGTTTGACTTTGTCTAGCCGAGAAAACGCCACATCATCAAAAATACTGATTGTTGGTGACATACTTTCATCTTTACATCTAATGAAATCTACATAATCAACATCAAATCCTTGGGCTTTTAAAAATTCCTTTTTGAGTGCAACAGCACTTATTTCAGAAGTAATATAAGATTCTGAAGTTTCGATATTTTCCGGCTTTTGGAATACTGAAGGAGGATTTTTCCCATAAAGTAGCCATTCAGGAGAAACATTCAATGCCGAAGCCAGTTCAACGATCTTAGCTGAACTTTGATTTCGTCCACTCTCTAATTGACCAATTGTTCCTTGGCTTACATTTGCTCTTTTCGCTAACGCAGACTGACTGAGCTCTAGGTTCAATCTCGCAATACGGATACGGTCTCCAATGTGTTCCATAGTCTTTGCGCTCTATTTAAAACAAACAGTCTATGGTTTTGTTTAATTAGTTTGGTTATTGAACTAAATTAGCTTTCTAATTAGAATGTGGATTGTATGGAAAGGAACATTATGGATTGGACAAAAATCATTCAAGAAATTCAAGATGCAGGTTATTCCCAAAGACAAATAGCAGAGATTTGTGGATGTTCACAAGGTTTTATTTCTCAAGTGAAGAATAACTATTACCGTACTCAAAATAGCAAAAGTAAAAAGGCTATTTCATTTGAGGTGGGAACTGCACTTTTGAAATTGCACAAAAGCGTGCAAACCGCAAAATAATCATGCTTATCTCCGACATCCGCCATCACATTACAACGGACTTCGTGGTTTACCGCGAGTTCGGGCTTTTGTGCGGATCCAATATTCAGGCGGCAACATTGCTGTCGGGGTTGTTTTGGTGGAGCGATGTGATTGACAAAGAACCGAAACGTCATGGCTGGATATACAAGACAGCCGCCCAGTTGTTCAACGAGTTTGGACTGACGAGACGTGGTTACGAAAAGGCGCGGAAATTTTTATTGGGCAAAGGTGTGATCCAATGCCGACGCGCAGGCGTACACGGCAGATTGCACTGGCAGCTCAACAAAGAGCGTTTATTGGAACTGTGCTATCTAGTTAAAGGCGAGCCATTACCGCAGTTTGACAGCCGCTACCATCTCGACATCGACAATTTCCGCCTTGAAAAGTGGGTTAATCTCGACCTTTGGAACGAATTCCTCAAAATGCGCGCCGAAAAAGGCAAGCCCCTCAATATCAAGCAGAAAAAAATCCTGCTCAACCAGCTCAAAGACCTCAAAAACAAAAACTACGACCTCGAAGCGGCCATGCGGAAAGCTATTCTGAACGGCTGGGCAGGCTTCTACGCCTCCGAACGTTCCCCCACCCCAACACCTCAGACGTCCGAGGCAGCTACGCGCAAAGCGCTAGCTGAATATGATGAGCAAATTAAACAATCCGCCCATCCGCCCCCTGATACAGGTGGACAGCGGAATCCCGACAATCCTGATCGTCAAAATCTCAAAAACCTCTTTAGGAAAAAACAGTAATCATCAGACTGTTGGCACTGCCACGCCCAAACGCTGCTCCGGCAGCTTTTTTTGCGCCCTTTGAAGCCGGAAAGGTCGTCTGAAAGGCTTTTTTTCCTGTTTTTTGGCGCAGATTGGGAGATACCCACCTGTTTTTCCGTACCGCCTTCCTATTTTTACCCAAATCAGATGATAAAAATCCGCAATTTTTGCTGAAATAAGTATTTGAAAATACAGTGTTTGTACATATTGAGCAAAGAACATTGGCTTTTGAGGACAGAGAACTTTGTCCGTATAGGACGGCCTTTATACAAAGACCACGTTCACAGACCACTATCAAAAAATATTACAGGCAGCCACCTGATTATTTTTTGTGCAATTTATGGCTGATACTGATGGATATTGACGTTTGGGAGGATATAGAGCGTTTTTGAGGAAGGGATATGTACAGGTATTGTGGATAAATTGAATTGAATAAGGGGATGAATGAAGCGATTGCCGAAGTAGGAGCAAAGGCAGGAGGTAAATAGAATTTTGACGCATTAGAAGCCGTCTGAATGGCTCAGACGGCTTTTTTACATCAGTTCTTCAACATTGATTTCACGGTTCAAGTCAAACTTACCGATGATTGGACGTTCCGATATTTCAGAGTTAGTTTGTTTTTGGTCAGGAACTGTCTGAGTAACGGTGCTTGCCTGTCTGTTTCTGACTTGTACGGAATCATTAATAGGTTGATGATTTATTTCGGATGAGTCGACAGTTTTACCGGTATGGCTACGGATAAACCTGTTCAAAGTTGGCTGGCTTACTTTTATTCCCTTTTTTTCAAGCAGGAATCTCAGAATATCTTTTTCTGAGTAACCCAAGTTTTTTAATGTGAAAATCTCTCCAGCAAAGGCATCAAGTTTGGATTTTTTGCCTGACGGAGCATTGTTCTTCACGAAGTCTTCTAAATCGCTCATATGCGTATCTATTCACTTATATTCATATATAAGTGTCAATATATACATATTTATTCCAAAAATCAACATTCTTAATCCTAAAAATACTAAAGAAATTATAAATAATCATTATTTATATAATTAGTATGTCAAATAATCAAATAAATACATTTCCATACTTCAGTATATTCACACATATCCAAGTCCATGCGTATCACCTCCTCAAAGTAACGCCTATATCCCATATAAACAGCAAATCAAAACAATACGCAGGATAGGCAACGAGTGCCAAAAAACGCCCTAAAGCGTTTTTTCAATTCCGCCCAAAAGGGCGGAAACGCCGCAAAGCGGCTGAAGGTTTGAAACAACCATCGGGGGCAGCGGCCGCCGTGTTGTTGGTTGATGTCTAAATTTCAAAGCGCAAAAAGTCCAGACCAAGACAAGTGTCTTTGCACGGCTTCCACCTTTTCCACCACGCCACAGAGGGCGCACCGGACAAAGATAAAAGCCGCACAAAGCCAGTCTGGACTTTTTGCGCTTTGAAATTTTTTACGACATCACAACACGGCGGCCGCTGCCCCCGATGGTTGTTTATTTATGAATGAACATTTATGAAAGGATTATCAAATGGGACTTGATATGTACGGCTACACCATGAATGCCGAGTTTGTCGGCGACCGTCAAACCGATGTGAATGTGAGTGAAGATGAACGCGATGAAGCAGAATTGAATCAATTTGCGTACTGGCGGAAATTTAACCATCTGCATGGTTGGATGGAAAAACTATATCGGCAAAAAGGCGGCAAAGCTGATGTATTTAATTGTTGCACTGTACGTCTAGAACTTGAAGATTTGGAACGGCTGGAAGCTGATTTAAATGATGAAAAACTAGAACACACGCCGGGCTTTTTCTTTGGAGATTCGCAAATTTATCCCGAAGACATTACAGAAACCAAAACCTTTATAGCGAATGCGCGGTTAGCGATAGCTGAGGGTCGAGCAGTTTTCTATGACAGTTGGTGGTAATGGCATTTAAACGGTTTCAGGCGGCAAAGGTCGTCTGAAACCTTCGGGAGCAAAAAATGGATAACACAGTTAAAGAGCTAAAAAAACTTATTTATTCATTCGGTGCGACGTATAAACCGTCTGATGTTTTTCGTGATTTTGTGGAGCTTGCATCACTTGCGATTTTTAATAGTTATATGCGGGATGATGATTGGGAAAAACGCGAAGAGCGATACCACGCTATCCGCCGAGAATATAAAGAAGAGGCTTTTAAAATTTTTCCTGAGCTGTTGGGCGTTTTGGCTTCGGGCTGCATTAGAGCGGTGAACGTCGGAAGCTATGAAGATTTTTTGGGTGAGCTTTATATGGACTTGGGCGCGTCAAACGAGCGTAACGGGCAGTATTTTACGCCGATGTCAGTGTCAAGAGTGATGGCGAAACTGGTAGGAATCGACACGGCGGAGAAACTGGAAAAACAAAGATTTGTTTCCTTGCTTGAGCCGTGTTGCGGGAGCGGTGCGAATTTGCTTGCTTTTGCTGAACATATCGCCGATAGCGGAAAAGTTCCGACTTTACATATGGCAGCGGTTGCGGTTGATATAGATGTTTTGTGTGTGTGGATGTGTTTTGTGCAATGCCATTTTTACGGTATCCCCGCAAAAATCATACATGGAGACAGTTTAAAAAACGAATTTCATACGGCATGGCGGACGGTGCATTGGTTGCGTGGCGGTTTTGAAGACTTTATGAAAGCCGAAATTGAAGCCGACAAAATAGCCGCTTTTGACGCAAAACAGCACAGTCAAGACAAAACGAAGATAACCGCCCCCTTGTTGACATTGGAAGAACAGTTAGTTTTGTTTTAAAGAAAAGCTGGATACCCAAGCCCTAATTAAGTTTTTGATGTTGGATAATGTTTCTGAAATTGAAGCAAGCATTAGAAAAAGTTGTAATAGGGCAACACATTTTATAGGTTCAGATAAAAATTTATCTATGGTACAGGAATTGATGATGAAGATTATCAATGGAAAATTTAAGATTTCAAGGCTAATTATCCGCATACATAGTGGACGATAGAGCAGGTTATTTACAATGACTAAGATATAGAGGTCGTCTGAAACGGCGATTTCAGACGACCTTTATATTCCGAAGGGAACTTAACGGAAAAAAACGCCCGCCGCAGCCCCGTTACCGCCTCTCAAGGTTCGGCAGAAACGTCCCCACGCCCCCAAGAGAAAAACAGACTTAGGCAACTTTTCCGGCACCTTCGGCATCCTGCAAAATTGCCACGCCTATTTTTCTCTTGCCCCCTACGGCGGGCTTTTTTATTTATGAAAAATTAGTACTATTCAATCTAGTAGCTGACAGCTCTTAAACTGGAGCTATTTAGACAAAATATCTGCCTTTGTCGATTTTGAGTGGTGTTTGACGTGGGCAGGGATGGAAAATAACACATAAGGAAAACTAATGCTTTTACTAAGGCGTGAACACATTGGTCGCTTGTTTGATATGTTGATAGCAAACCGCAGGTTTGATACTCCATTTAAAATTTCGGAGTACGATGGTGGGATGAATTTTTTGGGTACGTTTGGCGAAGTCCCGGTACACGAGCTTGGAAACCGATCAGCGACATTGTGCTTTGAATGGAAAGGGGAGATTTCTGAACCACGAGATACCCATGATATTGCGGGGATGAAGCCAAACATTCTTTATGACTTTAACGGGTCAGGACGGCACTTTGATAACCCTGATCCACGTTACCTGCTTCCTGTGGGTTCAAAAGGACTGATTCTGAAGCATATCGTGATTAATGACGAAGACGAGCTTTTGAGGATTTGGTGTAACCGCCGAAAAATTTATTTTTACCAATACCGGATATTGAAAGCCACCCCAATTGTGCGGAACATTTTATTGTATAAGGCATGGCAGGAAATTTACCGAATAAATGAGATATGCCGTAACACTTCATTTGAAATTTCCATATGCCACTGCCCATCTTAATTTGATAAGGTCATGGGGACAATCCTCTGTCAAACTATGAGTAAATCAACAAAACGTGTGGTATAGCACTGACTCAATCTGTCCCTATTCATCTCCCAGTTTTTGGCCAATAGTTCTGACGCAAGTTTCAGACGGCCTCTACCGTACCGACGATTGATTTTATCCCATGCCTCCATGACCGGATTGGTACTTTCGGGCTGCCAAAGGTCAGCCTGTACCTGTCCGGCTGGTTTCAGCCCACCCAATTCAATCCCGCATTTTTTATAGAGGTAGCCGCTTCGATAAATATTCCCCAACAAATTTTGCGCCTCGCGGTTCAGAATGATGGTATCGGCTGTTGGCATGGCCAAATTACGGCTCAGGCTCTTATGGTATTGAGGAGCTTCTTCCCGAAAAAAATCCGTGTGTAGGAATACGGTAACGGCAGAAGCCGCCAGTCCGTCACGACGCAAGGCTTCCGCCCCCGAGCTGATGTGATGTGTAATTGCGGCCTGCAACGCCTCCGGCGTTTCGATACATGTTCCGAAACTGCGGCTGCGGACAAGATTCTGCCTTATTTGCGGTTCGGGATGCAAACCATCACAGGTGATACCCTGCATTTCACGCTGCGTCCGTTCGACCGTCACGCCGTATCGCCGGCGTAGGGTCGCAGTATCCGCCCGAACGAAGTCTAACGCGGTAGAAATTCCTTGTGCCGCCAGTTTGGTCGCCGTTTTACCCCCAATTCCCCAAATCTCATCAACACCTTGGCTACGCAAGGCACGAAGACGGACAGCCTCATTCCATTTTGACCAAACCACCACTCCCCCAAAGTGATCGGGATAACGTTTGGCAAGATGATTGCAAAACTTGGCCAGTGTCTTCGTGGGTGCGATGCCGACACAGGTTGGAATACCGACCCACTGCAATACGCGATGTCTGATTTGGCCGCCGAGTTCGGCGAGATTATCGATACCGGCCATACTGGCGAAACATTCGTCTATCGAATAGACTTCAACCGCCGGTACACAACCGGCGATGGTTTCCATCATCCTACGGGACAGGTCAGCATAGAGTTCGTAGTTGCTGGAAAAGGCTTTCAGACGACCTTGAGAAACTAAGTGTTTCACACGGAAATAGGGTTCCCCCATCTTAATGCCTAAAGCCTTTGCCTCAGCAGATCGTGCAACCACACAGCCGTCGTTGTTTGACAGGACGACGACAGGGACGTTCTTCAAGTCCGGCCGAAATACCCGCTCACAGGAACAGTAAAAGCTGTTGCCATCTATCAGTGCATACATGTCAGCCACCCTGACGCACGTCTTTGATGACGAAAGTCACGACCCCTACAACCGACCATGTATCTTCATCGGTCGGTACAAAATCAGGGTACTCGCCGGAAGCGTTTTCAGAGTGCAGCTCAGGCTTACGACCGGGAACTTTGTACAGTCGTTTGATCGTAAACTCGTTGCCTAAATCCGCCATCACAATATCGCCGTGCTTCGGCGTTTTGGAGCGGTCGATGATCATAATATCGTCTTTACTAATCCCAGCATCTAACATGGAATATCCACCGGAACGGGCGGCGAATGTGGCAGACGGGTTGGCAATGAGATATTCGTTGAAATCTAGGTAGTCTGCGACATACGGCTCCGCAGGTGACGGAAATCCGGCCGGCACTTTTTCTAATGCAACCGGAACCTTCAGGTTTGTCCGACTTATTGGAATCAGACTGTCCGCTGGCAGGGCAGAAGTGGCAATCATGGCATCGACGGCGGGTATTAACGAAACAGGAATACGCTTTACTGTCGTCGCTTCGCCAGTCTTGCTTTTTCGCCCTGCTCCTTCTCTACGACCACCACGTTTCTTTGGGATTTCGCTCATATTTTTTGAAATTTGATTTTGTAACAAAATCATTTTACCAAAGAATTATAGTTCATTTAGATTTAATTTCCTTTAGTTAAACAACCATTTGTATCAGATACAAAAAAACCACCCTAAAGGGTGGTTTTTTCAAACTAGTTTTTCCGAGTTATAACAGGAAAGCACCAGTATTTTCTGCCATAGTCATGAGCATCAAGATAGTAATCTCGATTTTTGACACGACGAAATCTTACTT